>JBDTTS010000095.1:0-8123 GCA_039930525.1 Actinomycetes bacterium
GACACTCGCATCGTCTTCGTGTCGGGCCTTTCGGGCAGCGGTCGCACCACGGCGGCCCGACAGCGTCGCACTCAAGGCACCGCCTGCCGACCGCCAGGTCCAAGAGAACATCGGTTACGCGCATCTTCTACAGGCTGGCGGCTCACGCCAAAGAAGGTGACGACAGATGACAAAGCTGTGGAGCGCCCGCGAGGAAAGCAGGCTGTGGACTGTCGTTCACCAAAGAGTCTGAACCTTGGTCAGGCTAGCCGGGATAGGCGGGATCGCGACCACGCACCAGAAAAGCCCAGGCCGATGCCGACTCCACCCAAACACCGTCCCGGGGGGTGCCGGCGAGGAGCGGGACGCCGGAAGCGGCCGACACCGATCGAATGCCAACAGCCGGCGAGCCAGAAAGCGAAGAGACACTTCGGTTGACATCGACGAGCGTCGGTTCGAGGACCGAACCCACTGTGCCGCCGAGAACCACCAGTGAGCTGGCGTCGATCCACGAGACATCGCGCACATCGACAAGCGTGCGTTCCACCCGCCGAAAGGCCTCGATCCGCAAGCCATCGGTGCGACGCACCACCCTGCCGAAGAGCAACTCTCCCTGCTCTCCTGAGCCCTTCCTGGGGTCGATCACGACCGCAACACGGGTGCCGTCGACGGACACCCGAAACGCCTCCAGACGTCCGTGCAACCCGCGCACCTGGACCTGCTCCCAGGCTCTGGCCCCATCGAGCAGTTGAACGCGCGGCTTCGCCGATCCCACGTCGACCGCCCAGACGCGGTCCTCCGCGTCCAGCGAGGCAGGGAGCAACTCTTGCCCTCGGAGTCGCTCCTGCACGCGCGCCGAGACAAATGGGTGGGAGACAAGAAGTGTGCGTCCACCGTTGGCCAGAGCCGTCACCGTGCCGCCATCCCACGACTGCGACGGCTGTGCCAGCGTCGTTTGAATGGCGCCCAAAGGCCCGGGGACAGGGCCGCTGCCGTCATCGGTCAACCGCCGCACCACCCCGCCGCGGACGAAGAGCGCACCGAGTGCCGGCGTCAGTCGATCGGGGTCATACGTCTCCCATGTCTCCCTGGTCATGACGGCGGGTGCCACCGGAAGCAGCAGGGGCTCCCCCTGGACGCTGATGGCGACACCCGTCACCGTCGACGAAAGCCCGAGCAGCGTCATCGTGATCTGGGCAGCCGCCTGCTCGCGCTCCTCCACATCGGATTCCAGGAAGTCTGCTGACAGATCGACGCGCGCCACGCCATTCTCGATGGGGACCGAGTCGACAACCAGTGTTGTACCGGACGGAATCACCGACTGTACGGCGGGACTCAACCACCGCGTTGGCCCCACAAGAAGTGACTTGACCAGCCTCGTCGCGCTGCCTGTTTGATCGAGGGGAAGATAGACCGGGTCAGGAACCAGCAGCGTGCGCTCTGGGTTCATGAAGTAGAGCTCGTAGGCACGTAGCGCCAACGACGTCTCGATGCGGTCAAGGATCAGGCCAGGTGGTAGCTCGGTGATTCGCCACGAGTCGCCCACCCGATCGAGCTCGAAGATCGGCTCGATCTCGACTTCGTCTCGCGGGTGGTAGGCGCCGTCAGCGCCGATGCGCGCAACTTGTCGGGCCATCAGCCGAACGCCGCCGCGCACTCGCTCTAAGCGGTAGTCAGGGCTGTCATCGATGACGGTGACGCCCGCCTCAGCGTTCCAGGTCTCGGCTGCGCTCGGTGACAGGAACCGGCGAGCCACCTCGTGGTCGTTGACGAAGCTGGCCGACGCCTCAAGGAAGCCTGAGACGACTTCCTCTGGGGACTGCCCCACGACCGGATCTCGCGGAAGCACCCGGACTGCCGGTTCATCGACGACAGCACGCACCTCGTCGCCGCGAACCACGGGGCCGCTCGTCGGAATCTCAGAGCAACCGGCCAGAGCAAGCGCGGCGACCGCGACGAGGGTCAAAGCACTCCGTCTACTCGTCATCAGAGACTCCACTCCCCGTCGGCGGGGTGCGAGCCCCGGCGCCCACCGAAAGCGGCATACGTCGCTCAGTGGTGGCATCGGACGGCTCCAGCGGCAACGGAGAGGCGCTGATGTCAGTGCCGAGCACACGTGGCAACGTCAATCGGAAGCATGCTCCGTCGCCCGGCGCGCCCCACGCCTGAAGCCACCCGCCGTGCAGTCGCGCGTCTTCCAGCGCGATCGCCAACCCGAGACCCGTCCCACCGATCGACCGCACTCGCGAAGGATCAGCCCGCCAGAAGCGATTGAACACCAACGACGACTCCCCCGGCCGCAAGCCCGTTCCGTGGTCGCGTACGACGACCGCGACGGCTTCATCGGACACGCCAACCCTGACGTCAAGGGGCTGACCATCACTGTGCTCGATGGCGTTCGCTAGGAGATTGCGCAAGATGCGGTCAACGCGGCGTGGGTCGAACTCAGCGGTCGCAGGCTCGCTCGCCTGGTGAATGCGAATGCGCGTCCTGGTGGGTTCGGCAAGTGGCAGCAGCGCCTCGACAACCGAGGTAATGGCGTCATGAAGATCGCCTTCGACAACGTCCAGCGTGGCGGCACCGGCATCAAACCGGGATATCTCCAACAGGTCGGAGAGCAGGGCCTCGAAACGGTCCAACTGCGTTTGCAGTAGCTCGGCCGAACGCGCAGTCGCCGGGTCGAAATCGTCGCGCGACTCATGCAGAACGTCAGCCGCCATCCGGACCGTGGTCAGTGGTGTACGCAGCTCATGCGAGACGTCAGAGACGAACCGGCGCTGAACGCGCGACAGATCTTCGAGCTGGCCGATCTTCAGCTCGAGACTCGCTGCCATGTCATTGAAGGAACGTGCCAACCGGGCCAGATCGTCTTCGCCACGTACCGTCATTCGCTCAGAAAGGTGGCCCGCCGAGAACTCCTCGGCAATGGCTGCGGCGTACCGCACGGGGTCAACGACCTGGCGCGTGACGAACCACGAGATCCAGCCAAGCAACAGCACCAACACCAACCCGGCGAAGAGCAGCGTGCGGCGCACGAGGTCGAGCGTCTGCTGTTCCTGCGTGAGGGGGAACAGGTAGTACAACTCGGCTGTGCCAAGACCGGGAACCGTCAAAGGTGCTCCCACGGCGAACCCCGGAACCGGTGGTCGTCCATCGATGTACACGATTTCGGTGAAGGTCGAAGCCTGGACGTCTTCGTTCTCAACAGCACTGCGCAAGTCGTCGGGAACGCTTTCGACGGTCACCGTGCTCGACCCTCGCTGATACAGCGAGGTGGAGGAGGTGAGCAACAGAACGTCGTAGAGCCGCGGGGTTCCTTGACCACCACTCGCCAACTGAACCGCTACCGGCTCCAAACTCTGATTCCGCTCTGCGTTGTCCTCGCCGGCAGCGGTGATGAGCGCCTGCGCCTGATTCAGACCAGCCTGCGCCTCGACAAGCGAGGCACGCTGCTTGGCGTCCAACAACCCGGAGGTGATACGCCCCATGAGGACCTGCCCGAGCACGACCACGACGAGGATCGACAGCGCGAGAGTGGTGGCGACCACACGGAGATAGAGCGAAGACCGCCAACGGGTCCGCACGCGGCCAACAGGACCTGCCATGAGGATGCGCACGACGTCACCCGAACGTCATCAGGCGGGGCCGGCCTTGTAACCAACGCCACGGACGGTCACAACGATTTGCGGGTTCTCGGGGTCAATCTCGATCTTGGAACGAAGCCGCTGAACGTGGACATTCACCAGGCGGGTGTCGGCGGCGTGGCGGTAGCCCCACACCTGTTCGAGCAGTGTCTCTCGCGTGAATACCTGCCAGGGTTTGCGCGCCAGCGCCACCAGCAGGTCGAACTCAAGGGGAGTGAGCGCAATGTGCTCATCGCCCCGCTTGACGGTGTGACCCGGTACGTCGATAGCAAGGTCAGCAATCTCGAGCGACTCAGGACGTCCGCCATCGGTGCGTCGCATACGTGCCCGCACCCGCGCCACGAGCTCTTTGGGCTTGAACGGCTTCACGACGTAGTCGTCGGCTCCGCTCTCCAGTCCGAGGACGACATCGACGGTGTCACCCTTGGCGGTCAGCATGACGACGGGAACTCCAGATTCGGCCCGGATCTCTCGGCAGATCTCGATGCCGTCCTTGCCCGGCAGCATCAGATCGAGCAGCACCAGGTCTGGATTGAACTCGCGAAATGCGGCGACGGCCAAGTCGCCTTGACTGCACAGGTGGGCTTCGAAGCCTTCTCCGCGCAAGACGATGCCCAACATTTCGGACAGCGCGGTGTCGTCATCGACGACCAGAATTCGACCTTTCATGTCGCCATGGTCGCACCTGCCGTGGCGATCGTGCACCATCGCCATCCCCTCATGGCACGATGACCGCTGACGGACCCCTTCACTCGGCGCGCCGAAGGGGCGACGCCCAGGACCGATCGAGCAGCGAGGGGACGCCGTGAGCGAAGGCCCAGGCACTTCGGTGCCCCCCGAACCCAGCGACCCAACACCTCTTGGTCCACCGCCCCTCGACCCCCCACCGTGGCAGCCCACGCCGGAGGCTCCCCCGCCTCCCCCACCAGGAGCAGCCCCACCAGGATGGGGTCCACCTGCCCAGCTGGGGGGCGAAATGGGGGGCTGGGGCCCGCCCCCAGCTGCCCCCAAGCCCGGTGTCATCCCGCTACGACCGTTGGGCATTCCAGAGCTCCTCGACGGTGCCATCACCGCGGTACGCCGCTACCCCAAGGCAATCATCGTTCCCTCATTCATCGTGGCGCTCGGGCTCGGTGCCATCAACTACCTCACGGCCCTGGTCAGCATCACCATGTATCGGGGGATCAACGACCTGAACCCGTACTCGGTGACTGGCAGCGACTTGGCCGGCGTCTTCGGCCCTACCCTCTTCGTCGCCTTCGTCGGGGCCTTGATCCAACTGGTCGCGACAGTGCTGCTCACCGGCGTCGTGACGGCAGTCATGGGTCAAGCCGTCCTTGGCAAATCCGTGACGCTCGAGGATGCCTGGGCCCTCGTCAAGCCACGCGTCTGGAAACTTCTGGGCCTCGGGCTTCTCGTGACGGTGATCATCACAGTCGGCTTGATCATCTGTCTCATTCCGGGCCTAGTCGCTGCGGTCTACCTTTCGATCGCCGCTGCCGCCCTCGTGCTCGAGAAATCCACCGTCGGTGCATCACTGCGCCGTTCCATGAGCCTGGTCAACGGGGCCTTCTGGCGCACGTTTGGCGCCCTCATCCTGATGGCCATCATCTACTTCGTCATCAATCTGGCGATCAGTGTTCCATTCTCGATCCCCGAAATCGTCGCACCCTCTGTCGACTCGAACACCTTCACCGTCAACGAGACCCGCTTCGTCATCAACAACGCCATCGCGACAGTCGGAAGCATCATCATCTCCACCATTACTCTTCCTTTCGTCGCCGCCGTACTCGCGCTCATCTACATCGACCGGCGAATGCGTACCGAAGGACTCGACATCACCCTCGCCCGACAGTCCGGTGGCCAGTGAGCAGGATCTTCGTTGCAGGCGTCATGCCGGGCTCGATCCCGGTCGACATCGGACGCGATGAGGCGCGCGAACTCGCCGAGCGAGAACTGCTCGATCCGGTCTACGCCAAAGCACAGCCACCGTGGTGGCAGGAGCTGACATCGTGGCTGTTCGAAAGGCTGCGCGAGGTGCTGGATCGGGTCGGCGATGCTGCCGGAAGCGGGTTCTGGGTGCTCGTCCTGGTTGCAGTCGTCGTGGTGATCGCCTTCGTGGTCATGCGTCGAACGGGCGGGTTGCAGCGATCCAGGGCCCAAGGGCGCGAGCTCTTCGCAAGCGAAGAGTCAACGGCAGAGGACCACCGTTCGCTGGCAGAACGTGCAGCTCGGCGAGAAGACTGGGCCGAGGCCGTCCGCGAAAGCTTTCGGGCGATCGTCCGGCAGCTCGAGGAGCGCGGTGCTATCGACCGCCGACCCGGCCGTACGGCCGACGAAGCCGCACGTGACGCCGGACGGATTTTCGACACGCTCCGCGTCGACCTTGGACAAGCAGCTCGCACGTTCGACGAAGTGGTGTACGGAGAACGATCAGGTACCGCCCAGGAGTACCAAGCCATCCGAGGCCTCGATCGCACACTTGCCTCCACGGTTCAGGCTCTCCTCTGATGCAGCCGACAACAAGGCGTTGGGTGGGGGGTGGCCTGGCCGCTCTGCTGGCGCTCGCTGTGGCCACGGCGCTGCTCACGCCCGCCACGGGGCGGACGTCCCTCGATCCTGACGCTGCAACTCCAGGCGGTACCCGGGCCTTGGCCGAGCTGCTCCGTGAACAAGGGGTATCGGTGGAGCGGACGACAGATGCAGATCGGGCGCTGTCCCTTGGGGGATCGACGACGCTGGTCGTCGCTTATCCCGAGCTGCTGCCCCCCGGTGACATCAGGAGCCTTGAGAAGGTGCCGGCTGACGTCGTGCTGCTTGGACCGGTCGCTACTCCCGATGGCTACCTTGACGTCACTCCAGCCGAACGCGCACCCCTGGAAGACCGCGACCCCCAATGTCTTCTCGAAGCCGCCCTGCGCGCCGGCGACGCGCGAACGGGAGGCACCACCTTCACAGTCGATGACTCGGCAGCCACACTTGACGCCACCGAGGCGTGCTTTAGCGCAGATGGTTTGCCCACTCTCGTTCAGACGACTTCGTCGAGCGGTGCTGTGCACACGATCATGGGCTCGGCGGACTTCATGAGCAACGAGTGGATCGACGACTCAGGCAATGCCGCATTGGCGATGAATCTGGTCGGTCGAAATCCCGCCCTTGTCTGGTGGATGCCCACGCCGCAGTACACCGGGCAGCAGTCACTGACCAGTCTTTTGCCGGACGGCCTGTGGCCGCTACTGGGTTCTCTCGCTGTCGTTGTGCTGATGACCGCCGTCTGGCGGGCTCGCAGGCTGGGCCCGGTCACCGAGGAGCGCTTGCCGGTCGCCGTTCGCGCATCGGAGACCACCGAGGGTCGGGCACGCATCTACCAGCGCCACCGAACGCGAGGTCAAGCAGCCGATCACTTGAGGAGCCAAGCGGTGGACGCGCTGCGTCTGCGCCTCGGGCTCCCCACCTCTGCGTCAGACGAGGCGATCGCCCAGGCCGTCACAACGGCTACCGGACGTCGTCCCGAACAGGTTCAGCAGATCTTGTACGGTCCCCCACCACAAGCCGACCAAGACCTGGTCGACCTTGGCCACAAGTTGTCCGCCCTCGATCAGGAGGTTCGCCGCACGTGAGCACCCCAACAGATTCTGCTGACCCACGCAGTTCCCTGCTCGCTGTTCGAACTGAGGTCAGCAAGGCCGTGGTCGGCCAAGATGCCGTGGTGAGCGGCCTCCTGGTCGCACTCCTCTGCCGCGGGCACGTTCTTCTCGAAGGAGTCCCTGGGACGGCCAAAACCCTTATGGTGCGCGCGCTTGCTCGTGCCCTCGCCGTCGACAGCAAGCGGATCCAGTTCACCCCCGACCTGATGCCAGGCGACGTCACCGGATCGCTCGTCTACGACGCCCGCACTGCAGAGTTCACCTTTCGGCCAGGCCCTGCTTTCACCAATCTCCTGCTTGCTGACGAGATTAACCGCACCCCACCGAAGACACAGGCCGCGCTGCTCGAGGCGATGGAGGAGCGTCAGATCAGCATCGACGGCATCCCGCGGCCGCTCCCAGACCCCTTTCTCGTCGCCGCTACCCAGAACCCCGTCGAGTACGAGGGCACCTACCCACTGCCCGAGGCGCAGCTCGACCGCTTCCTGCTGAAGGTGGTGCTCCCGATCCCCGCCCGAGAGGCCGAGGTCGAGATCCTGCGTCGCCATGCCGACGGCTTCGATCCCCGTGACGTGACGGCCGCCGGTGTCACCGCGGTCGCCGGAGAGGCAGACATCCTCGCCGGTCAGGCCGCCGTCCGCGCCGTCACCGTCTCCCCGGAGGTGACCGGCTACATCGTCGACATCGCCCGGGCCACCCGCGACTCGCCCTCCCTCGAGCTCGGGGTCAGCCCCCGCGGCGCCACCGCCCTGCTCCGTGCTGCGCGTGCCTGGGCCTGGCTGAACGGCCGCGACTTCGTGACGCCCGACGACGTCAAGGCGCTGGCCCAGGCCACCCTCGTCCACCGTCTCGG
>JBDTTS010000096.1:0-8118 GCA_039930525.1 Actinomycetes bacterium
AGACCCGCTCAAGCAGCTGGGGACGGCTCAGCATCTGTCCAAGGTGCTGCGACAACTCGACGAGCAGGCGAAACTCCATCGCGGTCAGCGGCACCTCGTCGCCGCCTCGTCGCAGCCAGCCACCGGTGACGCTGAACGTCAGGCCCTGCGGCTGTGGGCTCAGCACCACCACGTCCGAGGCGGGCTCGTCCGAGGGCGCAGGGGCCTCTCGGCGTCGAACCGCCCTGATCCGTGCCGCCAGCTCTTTAACGACGATCGGTTTGACGATGTAGTCGTCGGCGCCCGCCTCAAGGCCGGCCACGACGTCGGTGGTGTCGCCCCTGGCGCTGGTGATGATGATCGGGACCTGGCTGCGGGTACGCACCCGACGGATCAGGTCGCGCCCGTCAGAGTTGCCGAGCATGACGTCAACGAGCAGCACATCAGGGTGCTCACGCTCGAAGGCAGCAAGGCCCTCTGCCACATCGGACGCCTCGACCACCTCGAAGCCCTCCTCGCTCAGGGCAAGGCGCAGGGCAGCCCTGATCCGATCGTCGTCTTCGACGAGCAAGGTCTTCACAGCCATGGCCCCCATTCTGGGGGGTGCGACGGCGTTCAGCGTCACCCGTCTGGGCTCGTCCGAAGTTGTCAACAAACTGTCACATCGCTGACGACCCACTGACACGTTGGCGAGTCAAGATGAGCCCAGAGCCCGTCCCCTTCGGATGTGGTCCCGTGCACGAGGAGGCATCGCCATGACGAGCACCACAAGCTTCGCCAGTCCCCCCTCCGCAGGACCCAGTCTCTCGGCCACCGGCCGCGAGACCGTCGTCCTCACTGTCGGCCCTTCGAGCACCGACCACTTCGTCAATCTCGTCGAGACCTTCGACG
The DNA here is from genome assembly GCA_039930525.1 of Actinomycetes bacterium. GTDB lineage: Bacteria > Actinomycetota > Actinomycetes > JAHEKZ01 > JAHEKZ01 > JAHEKZ01. Next base: position 871 of record JBDTTS010000096.1, read on the forward strand.
AAGCCACTCGTTCAGCGTGCCGCTCGCTGGTTCTCGACCTCAGCGCCGTCGACCGCATCGACTCCGACCTACTCGGCCTGTTGCTGTGGGCCCACGGTCGCCTCAGTCAGCGCGGCGCCCATCTGATCGTCGCCCGACCGAGCCCCGCCACCAAGGCGCTGCTCGGCAAGAGCGGCCTCGACCACGTCCTGCAGGTCAGCGACACGGTGCCGGAAGCCGCATGACCAGTGCCGCCCTCGTTCTGCCTGACGCCACCTCGCGCGCTCCCGCAGTTCACTGCTTGGCTGGCGACGCCTCAGTCGCCACGGCCGTGGTGTTCGGCGACGACGCACTGATCCTGGTCGCCGAAGACGCAGGCGAGCACTCTGACGAGCTCTCTGAGTTGTTCACCACCCTCGCTGTGCGCGGCACCCCCCTCGGGGCGATCGCCGCAATCCTCGACGAAGCCATCACCGGCTGGGGCGCCTCTGGCGTGATGGCCACTCTCGTCGACGCCCACGTCGACGGCTTCACCGTGTTGCACCGAGGCGGACCGACGCCGATCGTCATGAGTCCCAAGGGGTCGCTCACCAGGATCGTGGCCGCAACGCCAGGGCCACCCCTCGGCCCCCATGACGCGGTCACCACGCTTCGCCATGGCGAGCAACACACCGCTCACTACGACGACGTTCTGGTGCTCACCACGCCCAGTGGCATCGATGACGCGATTGCCGCGCTGGCGTCCGCAGCTGGCCCCACGTGGGACGACGTCCGCTACGCACTGACTCGGGACGGCCTGACGCCCAACCCGCACGAGGCATTCGCCCTCGCCCACTTCCTGTAATCAACACCCCCAACACCCAACACCCAACACCCTCAACACCCTAAAAACCCACCCCCAAAAAACCCAAGAACGACGCATTCACCCGCACTGGCGCACCAAACTCCTGCCCCATCCTGTGGACGACGACCGCGTCAGGTGTCTGAGGAGTAGCCCCGAACGAGTTCACGCACGCGCTCGACGGCTTCGGCCTGGTCCATGCCGCCGCCCACCGCGAGGCCGACCAGGTAGGTCGTGACCGGTGCTGCTCGCCGCTCGACGTTGTGCGCGACGTCGCGGGCGACGTCCAGCATCGTCTCGGTGTCTACTGCGGACGGCAGCTCGAGTGCACTGGTCAGTGCGTCAACAAAATCATCCATCACAGCCTCCTGGCGAGTCGGTCGATGTCTCATCCAGCAGCTGCGTCAGCCGCTGCACGTCGTCGGGGGTGTCAATGTCCCACGTCGGGTCTGGTGCGTCACTCGTTCCCAGCTCTACGCAGACATGGCCGCTGATCGCCGACGTTCGCAGCCGGGCGAGAACGCTGTGCATTGCTACCCCCTGCGCGGTGCCTCCGGCGGCAATCGCGTCGCGCAACGCCGCTGATCGGTACGCGGCACAGAGCTGCTGCGGGTGGCCGGATGCATCAGTTGCTAGGACGCCGTCCACCGGCGGATCTCTACCGGTGTCGCGTAAGAGGGCGTCCGCCAGCGCAGCAGGCAAAGTTCCGATCAGCGGTAGGTCAGTGGCGAGCACCACCACCACCGGTGCGGTGACCGCCGTGAGAGCGGCATCGAGGCCGGCCACCGGCCCCCCACCTGGCGGAACCTCTTGCACGAAGCGGACGCCGTCACGCGCCACCGAGACCGGGGGTCCGGCCACCACGACGTTGACATCAGCCGGGACGCCGGCCAGCGTGCGGTCGAGCAACGATGCGCCGGCGACGTCCAAGGTGGCCTTGTCGCGTCCCATCCGCCGGCTGCCGCCGCCGGTCAGAACGACAACCTGCCATTGCGACGCCGCGGAGTTCACCAGGCCATCATGACGCACTGGCCGCGGGCGCCGCAGGCGTCAGCTGTTGTGGCGTTCGCGGGCATTCTCGATGCCCATCTTCACCAGAATGAGCGGCAGCAGCAGGGTGGCGAGCATCGTCACGATCCAGACGATCAGCGTGGCGAAGAGCCAGGTGTCGGCACCGCTGATGGTGAACCCGTCGCTGATCAGCTCGGCGATCAACAACGCCACGAATGTCGAGATCAGTCCAGTAGCACCGAGCAGCGCCGGTGCGTTCTTCGCCGTCGTCTTGGCGAAGAACGGGGCCAAGATCGACTGCAACACAGCGAATATCACCACCACGGTGATGAATGAGGACGCGTCGATGCTCATGCCGTCCAACACGGCGACCGCTACGGCAAGACCGATCGCCGACGACGCCAGAAAGATCGCTGTACGTACCAAGAACCTGATCATGGCGACAGGGTATGGCCGGGAGGCGTCAGCCCGCGAGACGGCGCACGCGTGTTCCACCGCGCTGAGCGGCAACGAGTAAGGGGCAGCGCGACAGACTCGTGCTGTGCCCTAGGACCTCGTGGACGCCGTTCACCGCCTGGCTCGCATCCGCACCACAGGGAACGACGAATGACGGGTCGGCGTCCAACGTGCGTGAACATGCGTCGACTGGTGGTTGCTGTCGCCTTCGGGCTGACCGGGCTGTTCGGGCTGACCGGCTGCGGGGCCGGCGAACCTGATCTCGTCGCCACCGTCTCCGGCATCGTTGAGCAGGGTCCCACCTGCCCCGTCGAGACCCTCGACTCGCCGTGCCCGCCCGCCCCGGCCGTGGGGGCCCGCGTCGACGTGCTGCAGAAGGGCACCGTGGTGGCGTCCACCACCACCGACGCCGATGGTCGCTTCCAGCTCACCGCCCCTGCGGGGACGGTCGAGGTGCGAGCCACGTCGACAGACGGGCTGCCGTCGCAGGACGCCGAGACCTTCACGCTGGGGGCCGGAGACGACGTCGAGGCCAGGCTGCTGCTCGACACCGGGATCCGCTAACCGGACCTATGCCCCTACCGGACGCCGCTCGCTCGGCAGATCCTGGCGCTATGAACGCCGCTCACCACGCTCCCGTCCACATCGACGCCGACCTCGTTCTGACCGAGGAACCCGAGACGACGCTCGGTGCCGTCATGCATCGCGATCCCACCCCGTGGCTGCGCCTGTCGATCGTCGCTGCTGCGTTAGCCGCCGCCGGCAGCATCGTCGCCCTGCTGAATATCGACCGGTACTACGGAGCCGAAACCGAAGCATTCATTCCACAGGCCATCGCCCAGGATGCGGTGAACCTGTTCATCGTCGCACCGCTGATGGTGTTCTTCGGGTGGCGGGCGCTGCGCGGCTCGCTGGCGGCCTATCTGGTGTGGCTCGGTTTCGTCGCGTTCACCGTCTACAACTACGTCATCTACGCGTTCTCGATCCAGTTCGGCCCGCTGTTCCTCGTATGGGTCGCGGTGCTCGGCGCCTCGCTCGTCGCGCTCATCGGCGGCGCGGCAAGCCTGGACGCCAACGGCGTCGCCAACGCGCTCGACTTCCGCAAAGAGCGGCTGGCCGCCGGCTTCCTGCTCGTCGGCGCCGCGCTGTTCGGCGCCGTGTGGCTCTCGGACATCGTGCCGGCACTGATCGACGGCACTGCCCCAGCCGCTGCCGCCGACGTCAACCTGCCCACCAACCCGGTCCACGTGCTCGATTTGGCGTTCTTCCTGCCCGCCGCCGCAATCGTGGGGGGCTCACTGTGGCAGCGACGTTCCTTCGGGTACGCCGCTGCTCCAGCGATGTTGGTCTTCTTAGCGCTCACCGGCCTGCCGATCCTCGCGACGGTGTTCGTCGCCGACGCCCGCGGCAGCGAAGCCGCCTGGCAGCTACTCGCACCAATCGGCGTGATCACCGTCGTCAGCGCCCTGCTGGCCTGGGTGCTCGTTCACGGCTTCAGCAACCACCGTCGATGAGGCGGCCCTTGCCAGTTTCAAAGGGCTGCCCATAGCCTCAAGGCCTCGTCCACGGAGGCCGCATGACCGTCAGCCCGCAGTACGACGTCATCGTGGTCGGTGCGGGCCTTGCGGGTCTTCGCGCCGCGCGCGACCTGGCCGACGCCGGACGCCGGGTGCTCGTTCTCGACGCCAGAGAACGCGTTGGCGGACGCGGATGGACCTCTCCCTTTCCTGACCTCGAGGGCGACGTCGAGCTGGCCGACGTTGAGCTCGGCGGCGCGTGGTTCACCGAGCACCACCATCTGATTCGCGAAGAACTCGGCCGCTACGGCATCGGCGTCCGCGAGGTCGAACCGGTCACGTCGATCCGCTGGTACACCGGCGGCAGCATTCGCGACGACGCGCCGTTCGCCGCTGACGACGAGGCAAGCGCCACTGCCATGCACCAGCTCCAGAGCGACGCGGCCGCGATGGCTGAGGGTGTCGACGATCTGCGCTTTGCCCTCTCACTCGACGCCTACCTTGACGTCATCAGCGCGCCGACAGAGGTCCGCGACCTCGCCTACGGCTGGTGGGCGATCACCGGCGGGTCCGATCCTGGCGTCGGCGGCGTCGACTCGCTGCTTAGCGCCATGACGTCTGAGGGACCGATCGGCGACATGGCCTACCTGCGCTACGCCCCCGTCCCCGGATGGTCGGCTCTCGCCGAGGCACTGGCAGCCACCGACGGCATCGACATCGAGTTCGGGCAGCCGGTGTCACAGGTGTTCCATGACGATCAGTCGGTGACGGTTCGCGCGGTCCACGCGGCGTTCACCGCGCCCACCGCCGTCCTCGCGGTCCCGGTCAACGTGCTCCCCGACATCCGGTTCACTCCATCGCTCGAAGACCGGCTCGAAGACGCGTTCGGCAGCAATGCGGGATCGGCGATCAAGGTGTGGATGCTGACGCGCGGCGTCCCCGAGCGCGCGCTCGCCTTCGGACGCGGCATCGGTCTGCACTGGCTCTTCGGCGACCGCATGGTCGACGACCGGACCCTGGTGGTCGGCTTCGGCTGGCCGGTCGACAACTTCAACCCCACTGACTCCGCGCACCTCGAACGCGCGCTGCGGCACTTCTTTCCGGACGCTTCCCTGCTCGCTCACACCACGCACGACTGGCTCACCGACCCGGCCAGCCAGGGCACCTGGGCAACCGGGCGGGCCGGTGAGTCGCATCGACTGGCTGCTGAGTCATGGGCGCCGACCGGTCGTCTGGTGTTCGCGACCTCCGACATCGCCGCCGATCACAGCGGCTGGTTCGAGGGAGCGCTCATCTCTGGACGCGACGCTGCCCGCGCCGTCCTCACCGCGTCCACCCCCAGCAACGTGTGAGCTGGTGGTGGCTATAGCCGCCACGAATCCACTCGCTGTTCGCGGTCAGGGGCGGCGGCGCTGCGAGAGGTAGACGGCACCCACCACCACCAGGCTGGCGAGCAGCGCGATGCCGAACATCACCGCCCACGTCGAACCGGTGGCTGTTCCGATGTCGACAGGAGGCGCCGTCGGCAAGGGCGCAGCTGACGGTGGCGGCGACGTCTCAGCGCCGATCGGCGGCTCGCCCGCTCCGAAGCTGGCCGGCACCGCAGGGGTCGCGGCCGTCCCCGAGCACGAGCCGGTTCCGTAGTGCTCTGGGGCACCATCACCGGATGCCTGCTTCTTTGAGGTGAACCCGTAGACGAGGATCGGCCCAGACTTGGGGAGGACGAGGCCGCACGCTGAGCCCTGCGTGCCTGCGACGAACTTCTGGGTCGCGTCGACCTCGCCCTTGTACACGGCGTCAACGGCAACGGTGTACGTGAACGACCCGCCTCCGTAGACGGTCTGGCCGGACTGAGTCTGCGACTTGCTGCGCAGCTCGCCGGTGCGGTCGACGATCTCGCCGGCGAAGACCGCCTCGGCCCACTCGAAGTACTTCGCATCGCTTCCCCCCGCGCACGAACACGCTTGCGCGCTACCGGTCATGACGACCAGTCCCCCCACCACGATCAACAGTGCCAGTGCCCCGTGCACGATCCGCTTCATCGGCTGCTCCCCGTCGGTGACGCGGCACTTAGACGCCGGACGCCGCAACACGGTTCCCTGCGTGCGGCACTTGCACAGCCTGCCGCACCTGCACCCCTTCACGGCCATCGCACCACGAGGGTACGCTCGACGAACGCTGCGAACGGCTGCAGCGCCTCTTCGACGGCCGACCGGTCCTTGCGCGCAACCCCGCGCGGCAGCGGCGCCACCTCAACGGTCACGGACTCAGCCGTGAGAGTGCGCTTCCACGTGCCCGCCACCCGGCCATCGCGCACGATCGTCGAACGGAAGACCCCGTTCTTGCCAGGGATCACCGCGTCCATTCCGGCCGCGTCCACCATGAGCGAGCGGTCCTTGAAGCCGAGCAGGTACTCATCGAACCCGGGAAGCGCCAGCCACTCAGGGTTCTGTGGTCGCTTCTGTACCTGCGATGTACCAGAACGTCCACGATTGGACGCCGCGCGCCCGACGGCCGCCTCCAGCTCAGACGCCAGCACCGCCGCGAGCTCAGACGCCAGCACCATGTCGACGCCATCCACTCGCACCGCCCACAGCGCGTCCCCGCACGACGCGATCCCGGCCTTTGCGTCCACGGCCGTCAGCCCCGCCCACCCGGCGAAGTCTTTGCGTGTCGTGGGGCCGTGGCTGCGGAAGTAGCGCAGCGCAATCTCGGCCAGTGCCTCGTCGCGCGACAGCCGTCGCTGCTGCGGCGCCCAGTCGTCGAGCAGCACAAAAGTCTGCTCACCGTCGACGTTCGGCGCGATGCACGTGACGCCGCGCTGACTCGCGTACCAGAGCAGGTGATACCCGCGCTGCCCCGCACCGTCGATGCCACCAGCAACCAGCGCGTCAACGCACTCGGCTCGGGTCAGGCGTCCACCACCGGCCAGCGCAGCGCCAAGCAGGTCGACCGCCTTGTCGGCGTCGCGCGTTGAGAGCCCCAGGTACTCGCGCCGTTTCGCCGCGCCCGCCAGCGGCTTCTCGCCGAGCACGCTCAGCATCCAGCGCGCGTCCTCGGCCGGCACCAGGTGGATCGTTCCCCGCATCGGCCAGGTCCGCAGCACGTCACCGGTCTCGAGCGCTGCTTCGATGTCGGCGAGCGTCGATCCCGGCAGCCGCAGCCCCAGTGACCACTGCAAGCTGGCGAGGTCTTGCCCCTGCAAGGCGCCGAACCACCGGGCCACGTCACCTACGCTTTTCGGCACCGGCACCGCATCGGACGCCGTCAGCTGCAGGCTGGCCATGCGCAGAGCCAGCGCATCATCGGCCGTCACTACGTCCATGGCCCCATCCCACCACTGCCCCCCGACATGCGACACCCCCAGGAACACCCCGAGTCGGCCACCCCGAGTCGGCCAGCGCGAGTCGGCCAGCGCGAGTCGGCCAGCGCGAGTCGGCCAGC
>JBDTTS010000097.1:0-8039 GCA_039930525.1 Actinomycetes bacterium
CGAGGCGAGAGATCTGGTAGCCCACTGAGTCGTCCATGGTGCGCAGCCACCCAAGAACCCGGTCAGAAAAACCGCGCATCTCGCTTTCCTCAAGTGATTCCAATAGTTCATAGTCCTCGCGAGTGCCATTCTCCATCGCGGTGAAAGCGACAGCTGGTGATGAGGGGCTCACGTCGGGGTACCTCCGTATGACGGCAGCGGTTTGTGCTTTCCAGACAAGACATTCAGGCGGTCCATGAGGTCGTCGAAGTCCATGTAGACATCCTGCAGGTGGCGCGCCCCGCTTGCCGGATCGAAGGCCAGCCGTCCGTGCAGCACCCGGTGCGAGTGGACCGTGAGCAGGTCGCCCGAGTTTGTCTTGAACCGGAGTTTGTAGTGATCGCTGTCGACCATCGTGCCCAGCATGCGGTAGGCATCGTAGAAGGCACCAACATCGTCGAACGGTGCATTCAGTGGCAGTGCTAGCTGATTAGAAAACCTGAAGGTCTGAACTCTTCCGCTGGTATCAAGCTTGACGAGGGGGGACGTCGCTCTGGTGTCTTCGTCCTCGCTGAAGAGTTGGAACGTGACCGGTACTCGGCACAACGTGTCAAAGGCGGCCGGGTCATCGCGACGCAGGTCGCTGAGGATCGCCCATCCGTCGACCAGGGTGGTCTCACCCCCCGTTGCGTCGTTCACGAGAAAGTGCAGTAGCTGGATGCTTGGGGGCCAGTGGTAGCTGGGAAGGTCTGAGTGGGGCTTGAGCTCGAGCGGTGTATGGGCCACGTTGTAGCCCAGAGGATCGTGCCGGACGTTGTGGACGCGTTCGAACGCCGTCTCACGAACGTGGCCGATGGTCTCGGCGAAGCGTTCCACCTCGCGGTCTGCCGATGGTGTGTTGACCACGATGGCGGCGCCGTACTCGCGCACTGCCTCTAAGTACGACATCTGGACCGAAGGATCTGCCACCACGGCCGCGTGTTCGAACCGCGGCAGTGTTGGCAGGGTAGATGTCCAGTGGGTGGCGTGCGGGTGGTCGTCACCCGTCCCGTTCGAGTATTCGTGCACGTCCAGCCAACGGAGGTCGTAGGAGGAAGCATGACCGTCGTTCCACTGCACCTGCAGCGTCGTCCGTGTGCCGTCGAGATGGGCATCAAGGGGAGCGATGTCGTCAGGAATGTCGGCGGTATAGAGTTTTCGTTCGCCCGACTGAGCTACCCGACACTCATCGCACCAGCAATTGTCACGTAGCCACACGTAGTGGAACCGAGACTCCTGCTGCCCAGTCGTCAAGGACAGATGGCGTTCTTCGCAGGCGATGGGTGTCTGGTACCTGTCGACGGTGTGCTGTTCGGTCATGGCTGGCTCCTTCACGGTCTGATTCAGTGTTCCTGTCGCCCGGGCTGATGACAAGCCATCGAGGACACCGGGCGGTCGTGTCGAAACTCGGTACCCTCAACTGGTGTCGACGAACGCGGGCCCCCGGTTCGAGGGCTTCCCCCTAGGTGGAGTCGACTTCTACCGCGGGCTCTCCGCTAACAACTCCAAGACCTACTGGGCCAAGCACAGGGCGCAGTACGAGACAGACCTCAAGATCCCGATGGAATCGCTTACTTACGAGCTCGCCGATGAGTTCGGGCAGTTCAAGATCTTCCGCCCCTACCGAGACGTGCGCTTCAGCAAAGACAAGAGCCCCTACAAGACGCACCTGGGGGCAGTCACCGAGGGAGATGGCGGTGAGTTCTACTACCTGCAGATGAGTGCCAACGGACTTGTCGTCGGTACCGGGTATTACCAGATGGCCAAGGACCAGCTCGTGAGATTCCGGAGTGCCGTTGACGACGATGGTGCGGGGGAAGACCTCGAGGCCCGGATCAAGAAGCTGCGGCGTCGCTACGAGTTCCACGGCAAAGAGCTCGCCACCGCGCCCCGCGGGTACCCGCGTGACCACAAACGGGTTTGGCTCCTTCAGCACAAAGGACTCACAGCGCACCGAAGTTTCGGGACGCCGAAGTGGCTGCAAACTCGGCAGGCGTTGCCCCGAGTTGCCGCAACCTGGCGGGGAGCTGCGCTGATGAACGAGTGGCTGAACGAGCATGTGGGGCCATCCACCGAGGCTCCGGCCGAGGGTCCCTGACGTTCTTGATCGACCACGCGTCGTGTTGCCCGCCGAAGAGGTGGTTAGGGTCGATTCATGACTCAAGCACCCGCCCGCGCGCAGGTAGTAATCGTTGGCGGAGGGATCGTTGGGTGCAGCGTGGCTTACCACCTGGCGCTGCGTGGTGTCAGCGACGTCGTGCTGCTGGAGAGGAAGGAACTGACCAGTGGCACGACCTGGCATGCGGCCGGCCTTGTTGGCCAGCTGCGGGCCACTCACAACTTGACCCGTCTGGCGCAGTACACCACCGAGCTCTTTCAGACCCTCGAGGCCGACACCGGTCAGGCCACCGGCTTCCAGCAGCGCGGATCAGTCGCAGTCGCCACGAACACTGAACGCCTCGAAGAGCTGAAGCGCGGCGCGTCGATGGCTCGGGTCTTTGGTCTGCCCGTTGAGGTCATCACGCCAGGCGAGGTCGCCGAGTTCGTGCCAGCTGCCCGAGTGGACGACCTAGTCGGTGGGGTCTATCTGCCAGGAGACGGCGTCACGAACCCGGTCGACACCACGCGAGCCTTCGCGAAGGGTGCGCGGTCACGTGGCGTGACGATTCTGGAGAACGCACTGGTTGAGCGAGTGGTGACCGAGGGAGCTCGCATTGTGGGGGTCGAGTACGTCTACGAGGGTCAGTCGCATCAACTAACGGCTGATGTGGTGGTGAATTCTGCGGGACTGTGGGGACGCGAGCTCGTACTGGGCACCGGCGCGGCGGCGCCTCTGCATGCAGCCGAGCACTTCTACATCGTGACCGAGGCCCTCGATGGAATCGCTCCGTCGATGCCAGTCCTGCGCGACCAGGATGCGCACGGCTACTTCAAGGAGGACGCAGGGAAGCTGCTGGTCGGGTGGTTCGAGCCGGTGGCCAAGCCGTGGGGTATGACCCGCCCTGACGGGACGAGCGGAATTCCCGAGTCCTTCTCCTTTCACACGTTGCCTCCGGATGTCGACCACATCGCTCCGCTGCTCGAAGCCGCCGCGCATCGCATGCCGCTGCTCGAGGACGCCGGGATCCAGCTCTTCTTCAACGGCCCCGAGTCCTTCACTCCAGACGACCGCTACCTGCTGGGGGAGTCGCCCGATATCAAGGGACTCTTCATGGCCTGCGGGTTCAACTCGATCGGAATCCAATCATCCGGGGGCGCTGGCAAGGTTCTCGCGGACTGGATCATCGACGGTCGGCCCCCGATGGACCTGTGGGACGTGGACGTCCGACGGATGATGCCTTTTCAGAACAACGCCACCTACCTGCACGACCGAACGGTCGAGACCCTCGGCCTGCTCTACGCGATGCACTGGCCGTTCCGTCAGCCAGAGACAGCTCGCGGTGTCCGGCGGTCAGTGCTGCACGATCGACTCGCAGGTCGTGGTGCCTGTTTCGGCGAGACGGCCGGGTGGGAGCGCGCGAACTGGTTCGCACCTGAAGGCGTCGAGCCGAAATACGAGTACAGCTATGGCCGCCAGAACTGGTTCGAACACTCCGCTGCCGAGCATCGGGCGGTCCGCGAGTCAGTGGGTGTCTTCGATCTCTCGTCGTTCGGCAAGTTCTTAGTGCAGGGGCCTGACGCTGAGTCGGTGCTGAATCACATCTGTGCCAATGATGTAGCCGTCCCGGTTGGCAAGATCGTGTACACGCAATGGCTCAACGAGCAGGGGACGATTGAAGCTGACCTTACCGTGACGCGCGAGGCTGAGGATCGATACCTGGTCGTTTCGGCTGCCGCCACTCAAGTGCGCGACTTCACCTGGCTGCGCGACCACATCCCTCGCTCAGCGAGATGCTGGGTCACTGACATCACGTCGTCGATGGCGGTGCTCAGCGTGATGGGACCGCGATCGCGTGATCTGCTGAGGGGACTGACGCCGAGCGACCTAAGCAACGATGCTTTTCCCTTCGGCACCTCGCAGGTGATCGACGTCGCGTATGCGCGGGTACGGGCGAGCCGGATCACCTATGTGGGCGAACTTGGCTGGGAGCTCTACATCCCCACCGAGTTCGCGGCTGGGGTCTTCGATGCGCTCGACGACGTTGGTGGCAGTCATGGTCTGCGGCTTTGCGGCTACCACGCGTTGAACTCGCTGCGCATGGAAAAGGGATATCGGCATTGGGGGCATGACATCTCGCCGGATGAGTCGCCGATCGAAGCGGGCCTGGGCTTCGCCATCGCCTGGGACAAGCCCGGCGGTTTCATCGGCCGAGAGGCGCTCCAAGCCCAACGCGGGAGTCCGCTGGGCCGGCGACTCGTGCAGTTCCGACTACTGCACGACGGCGCTCTGATGTATCACAACGAACCGATCTGGCGAGATGGCGAGTTGGTCGGCCGGGTGACATCCGGCATGTACGGGCACACGGTGGGCGCTCCCCTCGCGATGGGATACGTGCAGAATCCGAGGGGGTCAGCCGATGCTGACTTCGTGCTCTTGGGCCAATACGAGTTGGAGGTCGCCTGTGAGCGGATCCCTGCTTCGGCGTCCCTCCGGCCCTGGTACGACCCGGCAGGCGAGCGAACCAAGTCCTAAGAACGCGGCCATCGCGAACGCTGGCCACATGACAGCCAGATGACGGAGTGTTCATGAAGGGTTCCAGGCACTAGACGCGGCCTAACTTTCGACTACCGCCTCAGCACGGGGGAGGCGTCGCCGAAAGGGAGAACCATGCATCGACTGGGTTCACATCAGCTGGGGGTTGGGCGCAATGCCAGGGGGTATTCAGCCTGGAGGCGTCTTCGCGACTGCTTGGTTGCCGCCAGCCTTGCCTTTGCCACGATCACCGCTCTGCCAGCATTGCCGGCCGAGGCGGCTGCGCCCATCAACGACCTGTCGATCGATGTGAGTAGCGCCCGCACCGAGCCCCGCGCACCCGGTGGTGGGGTTACAAAGGGCGACCCGATCAACTCCTACAAGTACATCCTCAACATCGACGAGACCGGGACCACCGAGACGCAGCGTTCGCCCGGCGGTGGGAACGGTGGCTGTTCGACCAGCGACCCCAACTATCCAGACAACTGCCTCTGGCAGTCGATCGACGAGCCTTCTGGGTGGGCCCCGATTTACGCTCAAGGGACGCAAGACGACCTTCCCCTTACCAACCTTCCCGATGGCCGCTACCTGATTTCGGTCTTGGCCGATGACTACAAGATGGACGGCGCGCACTTCTGCGTGGAGGTCAATGGCCCCGTTCCTGGTTGCACGGAGCCTCTCGACGGAAGACTGGACGTGACCCTCCAGCCACACCCGCTGCCGGACGGGACACTTCGAGCCTTTGTCTTCGAGGACAATGCGCCAACCAACATGGGTCCAGATACGGGTGAGCGAAACCTGTCCGGTTTCGTCGGCCACGTTGTGGACACGCTCGGTGAAATCCAGAGCGACGTCTACGGCAACCCGTTGTGCACCCGATATGTGGGCGAGAACGCCACCACCTTCGAGATCCCGCTCGAGGAGCTTGACAATGACATGCTTCCGATCCCGATCCCGGGGAGTGGCGGCGAGTGCGTCAGCGATGCGGACGGGATGTTGGCCATTCCGCACCTTGGCCCAAACCGCTACGCGGTGTCGGCTACGCCGCCAGACGGTGAGACCTGGATTCAGACCACCACCCTCGAGGGTAACCACGACTATGACGCATGGGTCATAGAAGGCGACACGGGATACGACACGACATTCGCGAGAGGCGGCGAGCCGATTCCGCTGCCGATCTTCGGATTCGTGCAGCCAACGCACCAGAACGGCGAAGCCCTTCTTCCCGGCGAGGTAGGCGAGATCAAGGGCTCGGTTGTCGGCATCAAGACGTACACGCCCCCCAAGGGTGGCTCATTCAACTTGTGGGGCGGGAACACCGGAACCAAGGTGGGTGGGCCGATCCGTCGTCCCTGGGTCTCTTTGGCGGATCTACAGGCGGGTGACACGGCGGTCTGGGTCGGTCGTGGCAAGATCAACGGCACTTTTGACATCACTGGCGTCCCAGACGGCAACTACACGCTGTCGTGGTGGGATCAGCCACAGGACTACAACCTCAACTTCATCAATGTGAGCGTAAGCAACGGTGAGCTCGTCAAGATGGGCCAATTGCCCCTGAACGGCTGGTGGACCGAGTACAGCGGCTACGTCTTTGAAGATGCCAACCGCAACGGCATCAAGGACTCAGGTGAGGGCGGCGTCCCGAACTTCACCCTCACGATTCGGCACCGCGAGAACAACCTGTATGACCGCGGGCAGAACACTGCGACCACCGACAACAACGGCTACTACTACTTCGAGAGTGGCTATCCGATCGGTGAGTGGACGGTCTTGGAGGCGTACAGCGACAGCTACTACACGACCGGTGTCACGTATCAAGCCGATAATCAGGAGGAACCAACCACGGTTCTCGGTGCTGGTGTTGACGTCAGCACGCTGCCGATCATTGGTCTCAGCGGCACGATGGACTGGGGTGTGCACTCCTATGACCCCAAAGGTACCAACGGGGTCGACCCGCGCAATGGTGGAATCGTGGGAACGGTCAGCTACGACACGACGCGCAACGAACTCGACCCGCAGTTTGCCGCGACCGAAGACTGGCAGCCGGGTATTTCGGGTATCCCCGTGGAGCTCTACGCGACCGTTGACTGCGGAACTAACGCGGGTGCGCCGTGCGACGCCGATCAACGATACGAACTTGCCTCTGACGGGTCGTACAAACAGGGCGACCTGCTGAACACCGGGGTCACAGAATCGTGGGAACGCCCGACCGGCTGTACTGCTCGAGATGTCGATGGCGACCCTCTGGTGCACGGCGTCGACGAGAACGTGCTCGTGCCCAATCAGGAGGGGGACGGGGAGTGCATCTCAAGCTTCATGCAGGGGATTCAGTTCGCCCCGTACCCGACCGACCAGGGCAACGCGGACGCGAACTTCGGTGCGGCTGTCAACGGAAACTACGGCTTCGGTGACGCCTGCAGCGGAACCCTCGACGGGTCCGACCCGGCCAACCCGGTCTGCAACGGTGGAGACTTCGAACCGCTGCTTTCGGGCGACTACTTGGTTCACTTGGCCTTCCCTGATGACGAGACCGGCGACCCGATGTACAAGGCCACCGGCGAAGAAGACATCAACATCGGGAATGGTGACAAGTTCGTTCCACAGGTGCCCCCGCCCGCGTGCGCAGGACCACTGCACACGGTGGATCTGGCTGGCGATGGTACCGATGGGTATGGGCAGATCGCTGGATCCGCTGACCCGAACGACAACATTCCCGACGGCGTGACGGTCCCGGCGTCGACAACAGTTGACAACGCGACGTTCCTGGAAATCGGTGGATCCCCCTACGAGGGCAGTGCAGAGCCGACGTGCGACACGAAGTTGGTGGAGCTCAACAATGGCAAGTCCGTTGCGCCGATCTTCAACGTGTTCACCGACGTGCCAGTTCCGGCCCGGATGCGCACCGTGATCATCGACGACATCAACTTCTCGAACGACCCTCGTTCGATCATGTACGGCGAGAAGGCTGGATTGGCATTCGCACCCGTTGGTATCTACGACTTCGCGAACAAGCTCCAGTACACGACTGAGACGGACTTCAACGGCATCTACGACGTCCTGATGCCGTCGACGAACACGATCAACTGCCCGACGCCATCTGGCGTGTGCGCGAACATGTACATGTTCGTTGCCAATGACCCGGGAATTCCCGGACGGCTGAACCCGAACTACAACCCACGCTTCGCTACTCATGCCCGTGGTGCTGAGGGCCTTGTCGGTATCAGCACCTTCTCCGACCTCGCTCCAACCCAGGTCGGCCTCACCATTGAGTCTCCGGGGACAGGTGTCTCACAGGCTGTGACGTGTCCGGTGGACCCAGCCACGACGCCTGCACTATTTACCGTCTCCAGGCCATACGTAGATACGGACGGCGGTGCGGGCGCGCCGC
>JBDTTS010000098.1:0-7944 GCA_039930525.1 Actinomycetes bacterium
CTGACTGAAGCGCTCAAGCATTCGAACCACACCGTGCGCCGCTGGGTCGCCGAAATGGTGACCGTACGAAGCCGCTCAGCCTCTGCGGTGGCCGCATAGGCAGCAGCCTCGACCCCTTGAAGCTGCAGCAGCCGGCCAGCAAAGAGCGACATCACCATGGCCACGAGAACGCCAACCGTCACCAATCGACGACGTGGATCTCGCACGCGGGAGGCAGCCTTTTTCGGGGGTGGCCGACGTGCCTGCGTCACCGATCTCCCCCTCCACCAGCCTGGATTTCTGACCCGTTGGACTGCTGGTCGACGCCTGACGTTGAGTCACCGTCAGACGATTCCGATCCAACCACGGGCGCTGGTCCGGCAGCCTGCATTGGCTCGCCGAGAATCTTGCCGTCCTTTGCTCGGAGGAATGCCGGGTTCGCCGACGGAACCATGCCGAGCCGGGCAGCGCCACGTGCCAATCGCTGTGGCGAAGCGAGCTCGGCGGTGCGCTGCTGCAGGGCCTGCTCACGGTCAGCGAGGCTGGCCACCTTCGCGTCGAGCGCATGCAGTGTGAACGACCCCTGGGCCAGCAGCGTATTCAGAAGCAAGAGCAATCCAAGTCCCAGCGAAAGGATCACGAGGACGAGCACCACGAACGGAGCGCGCGCAGGACTCGAGACAGGCGCCGGCAGCGGACGCACCCTGGCTGGGCCTGATGGCTGGAACCTCGGCCTGCCCGATGTCGCTGACCGCACCTCGGCCGTTGGCACGCTCACGCCGCCACCCGAACTCGCTCGGCAGCCCGAACTCGCGCAGAGGCGGCTCGAGGGTTGGCCTCGACCTCATCGACTGTTGGGCGCTCGGCTCCACGCGTGAGCAGTGCTAGTTCTGGGCCACTTCCAGGAACCGGGAAGCCTTCGGGCACATCGTCGACGAGCCGTTCGGCGAAGACTCGCTTGGCGATGCGGTCTTCCAACGACTGGTACGACATCACGACGATCCGTCCACGAAGTGCGAGCGACTCAACCGCAGCTGGCAACGCCCGACGCAGTGCGCCAAGCTCGTCGTTGACCTCGATCCGGAGCGCCTGGAAGGTGCGCTTGGCCGGGTGTCCCCCCTTCCGTTGTGCGGCGGCAGGAACAGCTTCGCGGATCGCTTCGACCAGCTGAGCGCTCGACGACAACGGGCGGCGCTTCGCGATGGTCCTCGCAATCCGCAGGGCAAAGCGCTCCTCGCCGTACTCACGAAGAACTCGAGTCAACTCGCCGACCGAATATTCGTTGACCACCGTCTGGGCAGTGAGCTCGGCCGTCGGATCCATCCGCATGTCGAGCGGCGCGTCGTATGAGTAGGCGAAACCACGTTCGGCGCGATCGAGCTGCATGGAGGACACGCCGAGGTCGAGCAGGACGCCATGCACCCGCGGGTGGCCCAGCTCGGCAAGCAGCTGAGGAATCTCGTCATAGACAGCGTGAACCAGCGTGATCCGCGCGGCGACATCTTGAAGACGCTCGGTGGCGACGGCTAGAGCCCCCGGATCACGGTCGATTCCAATGAGCCGCGCATGTGGGCACGACCTGAGAAGTGCCCCGCTATGCCCCCCAAGGCCAAGAGTGGCGTCGACCAAGATGGAGTCCGGTTCTTGAAGAGCGGGTGCCAGTAAGGCGACAACGCGGTCCCTCATCACCGGCGCGTGGATGGGCGCGTTCACGCCGGCACCCACATCTTCGCGAGCGAGACGGTGAGCGACACCACCAGAACGGTGACCAGCACCGCGGCCGGAACGCCCCAGCGGGTGCTGAGCCCGCCTCGACGGCGCTGGGCGGCCCAGACTTTGGCGACGGCGCGGGCGACTCGATGGACGCCATCGATACCTGCAGTGCGAATCGGGGCGATCCCCAAGGTGCCACTCATGCTCGACCCTTCACGTGCGGCTGGTGAGACGGACTGGGACTTGCCCTCGTGATCTGGTCTTCCTCCGCTCCCTCGCCATCTCCTGGCACCGGGGAAGGTGCGCCAGGAGTGCGCGGCGAAATCGGAGCGGCGGAAGACCACATCGCAAGGACGACACGATCAGGTACCTGGCAGCACCTCCTCGCTCAGATCGGCGTAAGCGCCTTCGCTCGGCCCGAGGTACTCGGCCCACCGGCCCGAGTCCCAGATCTCGACGCGCGACCCCGCGCCGATGACGACGCACTCTTTGGACAGGCCGGCGTACTCACGCAGGGTGGGTGGGACAGTGATGCGGCCCTGGCGGTCCGGCAACTCGTCAGAGGCGCCCGAGAGCAGAACACGGACGTAGTCGCGGGTGCCCTTACTCGACAACGGGGCGTCCTCGAAGCGTCGGGCATAGGTGAAGAAGTCCTCACGGGGAAAGACGAAGAGTGAGTGCTCCTGGCCTTTGGTGATCACCAGGCCGCCTTGCAGAGGCTCACGGAACTTCGCCGGAAGGAAGAGGCGCCCCTTGTCGTCGAGCTTGGGGTAGTGCGTGCCCAAGAACACCGGCCACGCCTCCCCTCTGCGCCCTGTCCTGCTCCGCCTTTACCCACGATGCGCCACCATACCCCACTTTCCCCCACCGTCAATCATCTCGACCCGCTTTTACTCCCACTTGAGTGATAAATCTGCAGATCAATAGGGTGGAGTGAAGTGGAGGACACGGTTCTGGAGGCCGACTCTCACTGATCCGTTTACGCTGGAGGGGTGGCGCCGACTGCCACCTCACTTGCGACTCGCCTCGACGCCCAGGAGACCCGGTGCCCCACTCCGCTCACCCGGACACGCTGTGACCGCCGTCGACGCCTCAAAGTCTTCGGCGCCAGAGACCGCTATCGAGCCCCAGCAGCTGGGCGTTTCCGGGCGTGGCGCCGAGATCGGAAACTCCGTCGCAGGCGTCATCGAGGGGAAACCAGAAGCGATCCGCTTGGCGCTGGTGGTCCTGCTGGCCGAGGGCCACCTGTTGATCGAGGACGTCCCCGGTGTTGGAAAGACGATGCTGGCCAAGTCGCTCGCCAAGTCTCTCGACTGCACGGTGCGGCGCATCCAGTTCACGCCCGACCTGCTCCCCAGCGACATCACCGGTGTCAGCGTCTTCAACCAGGAGACGCGCGACTTCGAGTTCCGGCCGGGCGCAGTGTTCGCCAACATCGTGATCGGCGACGAGATCAACCGCGCCTCACCCAAGACCCAGTCGGCCCTTCTTGAGGCCATGGAGGAGCACCAGGTCACGGTCGACGGCGCGACCTATCCGCTCGCCACTCCGTTCATGGTGGTCGCCACGCAGAACCCCATCGAGATGGAGGGCACCTATCCCCTGCCCGAAGCTCAGCGCGACCGATTTATGGCCCGGTTGTCCATGGGCTATCCCGATCACGCTGACGAGATGAGCATGCTGGCCGCCCACGCGGGTGGGCGCCCGCTGGACGACATCTTGCCGGTGGCGACCGCGGCAGAGGTCGCCGGACTCATCGATCAGGTGCGCGGGCTACACGTCAGTACCGCGCTGCATCGTTACGCGGTCGACCTGGTGGCCGCCTCACGTCGCCACCCCGACCTACGGCTTGGCGCCTCACCGCGCGCCACTCTTCAGCTGATTCGCGCTGCCAAGGCGTCCGCCGCGCTCGACGGACGCGACTACGTCATTCCTGACGACGTCCGATCACTTGCTGTTCCCGTACTGGCCCACCGCCTGCTGCTCACCGCTGAGGCGCAGATCGCCAGGCGTACGAGCATGTCCGTCGTCGAGTCGCTCGTCGACAGCACTCCGATTCCGGCCGCTGCGTGACATGCGAGCGGCGCTAGCGGGACTGACACCGCGGGGACGAGCACTACTTGCTGCCGGCGTCACTGCGTTCGTGCTCGCTGCCATGCTGAATCAGCAAGACATCATGCGGGTCGGGCTGCTCGCCTCGGCGCTGCCGCTGCTGGCGGCCCTCAGCGTTTCCCGGACGCGGTTTCGTCTCGCTTCGGCCCGCACCATCGAGCCATCACGCACGCCATCGGGTGAGTCGGCAACCGTGACAGTGGTGCTGGAGAATGTGTCCCATCTGCCGACCGGATTGCTGATGGTCGAGGACTCTGTGCCACCCACTCTTGGTGCGCGACCCCGGTTCGTGGTGGATCGCCTCGCCCCGCGCAGCGTTCGGTCAGTGACGTACACCGTGCATGGCGATCGCCGAGGGCGATACCCGATCGGACCACTGTCTGTGCGACTGACCGATCCCTTCGGATTCTGTCAGCTGGACCGTTCGTTCAGCGGACAACGACATCTGCTGGTCACCCCCCGTACCGAAGAGCTCCCCACGGTTCCCCTTTCGGGCGACTGGTCGGGGACCGGCGAGAGCAGGGCTCGTTCGATTGCGGCAGCAGGCGAAGACGATGTCGCCGTTCGCGAGTACCGCCACGGCGACGAACTTCGCCGCGTGCACTGGCGTGCAACGGCGCGGTCCGGGGCCCTCATGGTGCGGCGTGAGGAACAACCATGGGAGAGCCGCGCAACAGTAGTCCTCGACGATCGATCGACGTCACACGTTGGCGAGACGCTGTCGGGAAGTTTCGAGCGAGCTGTCGGTGCAGCCGCATCAGTCGGCCTGCACCTGTCGCACCGTGGCTACGCCGTTCGTCTCGTCGCCGACGAGCGTGAGGTGACCTCGGCGAGTGCTGTCGACGACGGTTTCAACTCCGACCCGACGGGACTGATGCTCGATGCGCTGGCTGTTGCCCGGCCGTCCCGCTCGGTCAGCATTCACACCCTGGCCGACACCGTGCGTCATGGCAGCGACGGGTTGATCGTTATGGTGCTCGGCGCGGTGACCCTTCGTGAGGCCGACCTGCTGGTGCGGGCGCGCCATGGCATGGGCACCAGCATCGCCGTCGCACTCGACACCGCCTCGTGGGATCACACGCCGCGGACCGACGACACCACCGGCGCCTGGGAACTCCTTCGCTCTGCGGGCTGGGCCGTCCTTCCGTTGGCTCGCAACGAGCCCTTGGCAGAAGTGTGGCGCCATCTGGGCTTCTCTGGTGGTTTCTCAGGTGGCGCTGCTGCCTCAACCGGTCGCACCTCAGAGGTCAGCGCATGACCCCGCGGCGCGCAGTCAGCCAGCAGGTTCGACCGACGCTGGCCGCTGCGGGTGCAGTGACGCTCACCGCTCTCGCGCTGTCCCCCACTCTGTCCGACGGCCCCTGGGTCCTGTCCTCGCTGCTGGTCATCGCAGCCACCGCGCTGCTCGGCGGCGGCGCCAGGGCCTTGACCCTGCCGGGCTGGCTCGTCATCACGATTCAGGCCGTCGGCCTCATCGTGGTCTTGACCTGGCTCTTCGCTCGCGACGTCGCCGGAGGTGGATTCCTACCCGGTGCCGACGTCTGGCGAACATTTG
Organism: Actinomycetes bacterium; assembly: GCA_039930525.1. Taxonomy (GTDB): domain Bacteria; phylum Actinomycetota; class Actinomycetes; order JAHEKZ01; family JAHEKZ01; genus JAHEKZ01. The sequence goes on from JBDTTS010000098.1 coordinate 5,360, forward strand.
GCGAACTCATCAACCAAGGCAGCGTCGTCATCGAGCAGGAGGTTGCACCGGTCAGCGTCACGCCGCCGGTTGGCTTCTTGGTGGTCGGCGGCATCGCACTGATCGCCTGGGCCGTCGATGCAATCGCCGTGACCAGTCGGCAAGCCACGCTCGCCGGAGTCCCGCTCCTAGCGCTCTATCTGGTCCCGGCGACGGTGCTGCCCGATGGGGTGCCGTGGCCGCTCTTCATGGCAGCGGGAGTCGGCTGGCTGATCCTGCTCCTCGAAGATGGGCGCCTGCAGATGTCACGGTGGGGGCGGCCGATCGAAGGAGGCAGCGACACCGCCGCGCCATCGGTCGGAGGCACCGGCCGGCGCCTGGGTGCCGCCGCGCTGACCGTCGCCGTGATCGTGCCGGTGATCTTGCCAAGCCTTGACGACGGGCGCTTCGGAGGAGGGTCCGGTGGAGACGGGCAGGACGGCAACGGCTCGGGCTCTTCGGCTGGTGAGTCTTCGATCGTCAAAATCAACCCGATCACCGACCTACAGCGTGACCTGACCAGGGCAGAGGACACCGAGGTCCTCTTCTACACCACCGACGCCGTCACCCCTGAGTACCTCCGCATCGCCACTCTCGATCAGTTCGATGGCGACACGTGGACCCTCGAGGACATGCGCGCCCCAGACGACCAGCAGGCGGCAGCTGGGCTGCCAATACCGCCGGGGCTCGCCGAAGGTGTCTCACGATCTGAGGTGACGTACGACGTCACGGTGGGAGCTTTGGACACACCCCGGCTGCCCCTGCCCTACCCGGTGACGTCCGTGGCCATCGACGGCGACTGGCGGTGGGACGAACAGACTTTCGACATTTTCAGTCCGGTCGAGAACGGGACTGCCTTCAACCAGTCGTACCGCGCCAATGCACTCGCTATCGAGCCGACAGTCACGCAGCTCCGCGCAGCACCCAAACCCAACTCATCATTGAACGGACTCCTCCAACTGCCGGTAGACATCGACGATCGGTTGACGCCACTGGCAGCGGCTGTCACTGAAGGCGCGACGACTGACTACGACCGGGCGCTGGCGCTGCAGAACTGGTTCCTCACCGAGTTCGACTACAGCCTCGACACCGTTGACGGAAATGGCACCGACGCGCTCGAAGCATTCCTCGAGGATCGGAGTGGCTACTGCGAGCAGTTCTCCGCAACGATGGCGTTGATGGCCCGCACTCTCGACATTCCCTCGCGCGTTCAGGTGGGCTTCACGCCCGGTGAACGCGTTGACAGCGACGAAGCCGCTGACGCCCAGACCTGGTTGGTGACCGTCCACGACGCACACTCCTGGCCCGAGCTGTGGTTCGAGGGCGTCGGCTGGGTGCGCTTCGAGCCCACTCCCGGTGGCGGCGACGGCGGAGCTGCCCCTGCCTACGCGCCACCGCCCGTGGCTCCCGACAACGGACAGAGCGGCAACGGCAAGGGCAACGGTGGCCGCGAAGGCGACATCGTTCTCCGTCGCGGTGGTTCAGATATCAACAATCGGAGTGGAAGCCCCAGCGACCTGCGCGACTTGCTCGAGGCCAACCGTGGGCGCGGCGAGTTCGGGGCGTCCACCCTCCCTGAGAACCGCAACGACGAAAGCTCGGCGATCTGGCTCTGGCTGCTGCTGCTCTCAGCAGCAGGTGCCGTAGCGGCGGCACCCAAGGTGGCTCAGGTGGCAGCGCATCGTCGACGGTGGGCTGGGGTCGCCTCGCCGTCCGGCGCTTTCGCCGCCGCGTGGGCCGATGTGCTCGACGCCGCAGCCGACGTCGACCTGCGGGCCGCCCCGACCGAGACTCCCCGCGATCTGGCCACCCGGCTGCCCGCGCGCGCGCGGCTGACGAGCGGCGCGGCCGCCGACCTTCGACAACTGGCGAGGTGGGTCGAGCTCTCGGTGTATCGCGACTGCTTGGACGCTTCCGGCGCTGCTGCCTCGATCCCCGGCATCAAGAACATGGCCGACACGATTCGCGTCGACCTGCTGCAGGGTCTGTCGTCTCGCGATCGGCGGCTTGCCACCTGGTGGCCCGCTTCGGGCCGTGTCTCGTTGGCTGACGCGTGGAATGCAGCGTCAGAGTGGGCGTCTGATTCTTGGGCCCGGTTGATCAGGAGGACGCGCCGGCGCCCGGCGAGCACCCACTAGGGCATGCGCAGGTAGGACTTGACGGAGGTGGAGCAGTTATTGCTCGCCGTCGCGGCGACGTTCCCAGCGCTCCTCGATGCGGGACATGAAACCAGAACGCTGCGGGCTTTTGGTACCTGATCGCTTGGACGGTGCCGACGGCGTCGACCCGCCGCTCTGCCAACCCGTGCTGACCAACCATCCGCCACCGAGCATGACGAGGAACCCGACGACCCCCAACGGCCACGCCGAGGCGACGCCGGCCACAAGAAGGCCCATTCCGCCGGCAACTCCGAGGATGCCGAGCATCAGCCGGTGCCGGGACCGCAGCGAACGGCCGCTGCCACGCAACGTCGAAGCCAACTTGGGGTCGTCAGCGTAGAGCTGTCGTTCCATCTGCTCGAGCAGGCGCTGCTCGTGCTCAGAGAGCGGCATGGCCTCCTCCTTGCT
>JBDTTS010000099.1:0-7918 GCA_039930525.1 Actinomycetes bacterium
GGTGGGCTGATTCGGATTCGCTCGAGAAGGGCACTTCCGATGCCGACGTCCTCGCCGAGGATGATCTGTTCAGTGGTCATGACCGCGGGTCCTGGATGGAACCGACCGTTGCGGGGGTCGAGCACCAGGGTCGAGCGGTAGCCGTCCCCATCGCACGGGACGTTTGAGGAATTGCGTGCCCGCACACGCTGCTCAAGGGCCACCCCCCACTGGAACGACCCCTTGCCCGTGCACTTCACCCGGGCAGTCACTTCGACATTGCCAGTGCGCGGCTGCCAGTCGATCGTCTTGACCTTGAGTACCGTCTCGGGAAGGGGAGCGGCGGCAGCAGAGGCCGGAAGGGAAGGGATGAGCACGACTGCGGCGACTGCAGCCAGTAGCGCCGAGCGCTGAATCACCCGCATGGCCCCTCCCCACTGACGCGGCATCTCCGCGACCAGACTCCCGAAGAGTACCCGTGGTCGTCACCGTGGGTAGTCACCCACCTGAGGTTCGGCCGAATGGGGGATCCCGATCCAAACCTGCTGGTCAGGGTCTTGCTTCCGGTCACCAGCCGCGACGGAGCGCCGCCTCAAGGGCATCGACGAACGCGTCGGCGGCCTCGCGATCGATGCAGAGCGGCGGTTTGATCTTGAGCACATTCATGAAGTCGCTGGTGGGCTGCACGATGACACCCAGCTCGCGCATGCGTTCGCTGATCGCCAACGCCTCATCGGTGGCCGGCTCCAGGGTGTCTCGGTCGCGGACCAGCTCGATCCCGCGGTAGAGCCCAAGCCCGTGGACGGTGCCGATGATCGGAAAGTCATCGGCCAGTGCGGTGACGCGGTCAGCGATGTACCGCCCGATGCTTGCGGCGTTCGCCTGCAAACCTTCGCTCTCGATCACGTCGAGGGTGGCCAGTGCTGCTGCGCATCCCACCGGCGAGCCCCCCATCGAGCTGAAGAAGGAACCTTCTTGCTTCCGCAGTGTCTCGGCAATCTCGCGGGTGGTGACCACTGCCCCCACCGGGACGCCGTTGGCCGTGCACTTGGCCATGGTCACGATATCTGGCACGACGTCCTGCTGCTCAAATCCCCAGAAGTAGTCGCCGAGCCGGCCGTAGCCCACCTGCACCTCGTCAGCGACGCAGATGCCGCCAGCAGCTCGCACCGACGCGTAGGCAGCTGCCAGATAGCCGTCGGGGAGCAGGACGCCGCCAGCGTTTCCGTAAACGGGTTCGGCGATGAAGCCGCTTGGTCGGCTCCCCGTCTCGGAGATGTCAGCCAGTGCGCGGTCGACGTCTGCGGCGTAGCGTGCTCCGGCGTCAGCGCCGCTGAACCGTCCTCGGTAGGGGTTCGGCGAATCGACGACATGCACCCACGGCGGTCTCGTCTCGATGGCGCGCGGGTTGTCGTTGATGGCGGTCGTGATCTCGTCGGTACCGGTGGTCCAGCCGTGATAGGCGCTGCGCACCGCCAAGATGTCGCGGCTGCCGGTCGCTGCTCGCATCAAGCGCAGCGCGACCTCGTTCGCCTCGCTCCCCGTGCTGACGAGAAAGACGGTGTCGAGCGGCTCGGGCAGCAAAGCGGAGAGGCGTTCAGAGAACTCGACCATCGACGCATAGTGAAAGCGCGAGTTGGTGTTGATCAGGCGTAGCTGCCGGCTGACGGCTGCTTCCACCGCCGGATGGCTGTGCCCGAGGATCGTCACGTTGTTGACCATGTCGACGTAGCGGCGTCCGTTGACGTCGAACATGTGATGCCGTCGGCCGCGCTCGATCCGAGGCGGGTCGTCGTAGTAGAACTCCTGCGCGGGTGCCACGACAGCATCGCGTCTGGCGAGGAGCGTTGACGCATCGCCAGCTGGCGCCGGAGCGACGCCGGGCATCGGCTCGGTGGTCAACCACACCGATGGGTCGGTCGTGGCATGACGCCAGCCGTGTTCTGGCGGAGCCACCACTGGTGGGCGGTGGTCTGGATCGGCGACCAGCTGAACCGTGAGGGCAGGGGGTGCACCGGCGTCGGCCCCGGCGTCGGCCCCGGTGTCGGCCACGGTTCCGAGGACATCGCCAGGCTGCACCTGATCTGATGCGACGTTCGGTTCGAGGCCACCGAGAATAAGGCGCCAGGTGTCGTCGAGCACGAGACAGAGTGCACCGCCAACATCAGCGAGTCTGCCGGCAACCGGTGAGTGCACTGGGGTTCCGGCTGGAGCGAACACCTCGACGCCAGTGCTGACGCCGCCATCGCCGGCGACAGCGAGGCGTCCTTCGTCGTATCGGCCCACCCCCCAGCCGTCGACCAACTGGCGGCGCACGCCGTCGACCAGGTTCCAGGCCTCAGGTTCAAAGGTGTCGGCCGTCACCGACTGATCGACCGACGGTGTGCCGGTTGGAACGTCGATCAATGGACCCGTGGGAGACGGGGGCCTTGGTGCGGCAGGCGCCGGCATTGCGACAGCGTTGGCGAGCTCGCCGTGCGCAGCGCGCCAAGGCACGGCCCGCACGGCGCGCCAGATGCGCCAGTCATCAGACACTGACCCCTGCACATACTCGTCGTCCGGCTCCAGCCGAGCCTGGTGCTCGCTGCTAGCCACGCTGGACGCTGACCGGGCGATCACCAAGGGCCACAGGGCAGCCACCTCGGCTTCGTTCAAGGGCAAGGCCGAGTGGTAGCCGCGCAGGACGTTCACGATGACGCCCAGCGCATCGTCGGGGTCGTGCCCGATCAGCGACCCCCCGGCGACTGCGACGTCGGCTGCGATCCAGGTGCGAAGAATGTCGCCGAAGTCGATCACGCCATCAGGCCATGGCTGGCCAGCGGCATTGGTGCTGGCTACGACGTTGACGTCGGTGGCATCGGCGTGGCAGACCGCCACTCGCAGGCGGGGAGCGAGCACATCGATCGCCAGCTGAGCGCGCGACATCTGCTGCTCGATGTCGGCGCGCCCGCTGGGGTCCTGAATCGATGGTCCGAACGCAGCCACCACATCACTGGCATGCCGCACGTCCCACTGCAACGTGCGGTCGAGTCCGGGGTGGTCGAAATCGGCCAGCGCCACCGCAGCCGCCCCGGCCAACCACCCGTGGCGTCGGACCACGCTCGGGGCGAGGTAGTCGAAATCGGCGAGGGGCCGGCCATCGAGAAAGGTCACCAGCCGGATGTCGAACGTGGCGTCGGTGTCTGTGAACTGGCCGATCAACGCGCCGTCTGCATCGGGTAGCGGCACGGGCGCTCGGAACGGGGCGTCGCGCTCGGCCAGGTGCAGCATGGCGGCGTTCTGTGCGAGGAGCCCCTCATGACTGAAGCCTGGGTTGGAGATCTTCAAGATGAAGCGGCCAGCGCGGTCGTCGACCATCACGTTCTGGTCCTGGTGGCTGCCCAGGCTGCGTAGTGGACCGGAGCGGCCGTACCGCTCGGCCAAAATGGCGGCCGCCCGCTCAAGTGACAAATCTGGGCTGGGGATTTCCATCCCGGCGAACGGATTCGTCAATTGATGACCTCGTCGGTGCCGCCGATCACGTGCAGCACGGGAACGGTAAGTGTGTGACGCAGCTTGCTGGCCCAGTCGCGGCGCAGAAGGTCGGTGACCAAGTGCGGTTCGGTGATCACCCAGAGCTCGTCGGCGTCCTCGGCCGTGACGCACGACGAGGTGGCCGCGATCGGATCGCGGGGGGTGAGACCGCCAGTGGCCGAGACACCTTTGGCGGACAGCAGCTCAAGGGAGTCGCTGAGCGCGCGCTTGGCGGCGAGCCCCTCGTCGTCCTCAGCCGCGCCGGCAAGGTCACGCTTCAGCTCATCCATGTCGACGCGGGCCACGTCGTCGACCACCTGGTCGACCCGTGACTGGTCGGACGTCTCAGGCACGAGCACGTGCACCCGAAGGTCGGTGTCGTGCCACTCGATGATGCGGGTGACGTCGTGGTCGGTGAGGGCGTTCTCGGTCAACACGATCAGATGGCTCATGAGCACATCTTGGCCTACTGGGGCCGCCCTCGACGCAGGACCTCGGCTACGTCGAACGACACAGGTCGCTCGAGCTGGTCGAAGCCACACGATTGCGCCGTACGGTCCGGACGCCAGCGGGTGAAGCGCGGGTTGTGTCGGAACCGGTCGCCCTGCAGCTGGTCGTAGGCCGCCTCGACCACCAGCTCGGGACGAAGCGCAACAAAGCTCATGTTCTTCTTGGCGTTCCACCGGTTGACGACTCCGGGTCGCCGGATCCCCGCGTCATCGGCGGTCTCGGGGTTCCACGGGTGGCTCTCAAGATCGGTCACATATGGCGCGAGCTCATCGACGAGCTCAACGCGCCTGGCTGCGGTGAAGGACGAGCAGACTCCGACATGCTGCAGACGCCCTTGCTCGTCGTACAGGCCGAGCAGCAACGACCCCACCACCGGCCCCGATGTGTGCAAGCGGTACCCCGCCACGACACAGTCGGCGGTGCGCTGGTGCTTCACCTTGATGAGGGTGCGCTTGCCGGGGGCGTAGGGATCGGCGAGCGGCTTGGCCATGACGCCATCCATGCCCGCCCCCTCAAAGGTGGCGAACCAGCGGCGAGCTTCGTCGGCGTCTGTGGTGGCCGGGGTCAGAAAGAACGGTGAGTGCCACTCCGCTGCCGCCTTCTGGAGGCGGCTCCGTCGCTCGGCGAACGGTGTCCCGAGGTGGTCACCGTCGGCGTCCTCGAGCAGGTCGAAGGCGACGAACCAGGCGGGTGTCTGCTCAGCGAGCAACGTGACGCGGGAGTCAGCCGGATGGATACGGGCGGTCAGGCTATCGAAGCTCAACGTGCTGTGGGCCTCCGCTTCGAGGCCATCCGCGCTCTGCCCCTCTACCACCTGAGCAACGACGAGCTCGCCGTCAAGCACGAGCGGCCCCTTAAGGCTTGCGACGGCTGCGGCAACAATCTCGGGGAAGTAGCGGGTGAGCGACTCGGAGCGGCCGGCCACCTCGACAGTTCCGTCGTCTCCCACGAACAGGATGCACCGAAACCCGTCCCACTTCGGTTCGTACAAATATCCCGGCTCACCATCGCCGGCGACTGGGAATTCTTTGGACGCCTTGGCAAGCATCGGCGCCACCGGGGGAGTGAGCCGGGTGCCGGTCATGACGACTCTTCTCGGGAGCGGCGGTAGTGAGAGAACAGCGCGCTCTCGTCCTGAAGCAGTCCGACCAGTTCAAGGCTGCGCAGATCGGCTGTCGCCCCCGCCACCATCCGGCCGCTGTCGCCGCCGACCAGGGCCGGCGACAGCGTGGCGACCAGCTCATCGATCAGGTCGGACGTTGTCAGCGCCCCGAGCAGGCTGGGGCCGCCTTCGGTCAGAATCCGGGTCAGCCCACGCTGTCGAAGTGCGTCCAGAGCGGCCGCCAGGTCGACAGTGTCTGCACCGGCCACTACCACGTCGGCCACCTCTCGCAGCGGGCCGACGTGCTGGTCGTCGGCAGCGGCACAGGTAATGACGACGGTGCGTGCTGTTCCACCGAAGAAGTCAGCCGCGGGGTCGAGCTTGCCGCTGCGGGTCACCAGAGCGAGGGTTGGCGCGCTGGCCTGAGCGGCGTCAACGCGCAGGTGTGAGAACTCAGGACGTGCTCGGCCCGGTCCGTACCCCTCGCTACGAGCGGTACCCGCGCCGACCAGGATCACGTCGGCCAATGCTCGTTGCAGGCCGAAGAGAAACCAGTCGGTCGTGCCTGAGATCGGTTGCGATCGGCCGTCGAGGCTGATCGCGCCGTCGACCGAAGCCACCATGTTGGCGCGCACCCCACCAGCAGCGGGGTACGCGTAGTGCGCGGCCAGGGCGTCAATGTCATGCGGCAGGGTGATGTCGGTCAGCGGGGTCGGCAGTAGTCGGCGCACCCCCCGATCGTTGCAGAGGACGGCGGCGGTGTCTCCCGCCCCGTCCAGCACACCCACCGGACGCCTATTCTCGCCCCTGTGCCAGCCCAGCCCACTTCGCGACGGTCTCCGCTTCGTTTGGTCGACCGCACACCGCAGGTGAGCACTGATGATTTGGTGGCCACGTTGGTCCCACCGCCACTCTTCGCCGGTGAGTCGTTCGCGACCTATGTCCCGGATGCTGCCCAGCCCACCCAGGCGGCGGCAGTTGCCGCCCTTGAAGTGTTTTCGGCACGAGTCTGGGCACCGACTGCCGAACGCTCGTGGTGGCGTCGGTCGCCAGCGCCACCCGAGGCGCGCACCGGGTTGTACCTGGACGGGGGCTTCGGCGTCGGCAAGACGCATCTGTTGGCGTCGCTGTGGCATACCGCTCCGGCCCCCAAGCTCTTCGGCACTTTTGTCGAACTCACCAACCTGGTCGGGGCCCTGGGTTTTGCCGAAGCCGTCGAACGGCTATCGGGTCACCGGCTGGTGTGCATCGACGAGTTTGAGCTGGACGATCCTGGCGACACTGTCTTGATGTCTACTCTGCTGCAACGACTTACCAGGGCCGGTGTCATGTTGGCGGCTACGTCCAACACGCTGCCCGACCGGCTAGGAGAGGGCCGCTTCGCTGCTGCGGACTTCTTGCGCGAGATCCACGGGTTGTCGGCACATTTTGATGTCGTCCGCATCGAAGGCGCCGACTACCGCCATCGCGGAACAACCGCGACGCCGCAATCCGCGACCGAAGCAGAGCTGCGGAAGGTTGAAGCGTCCGGTGGCATCGTTGCCAGCGATGACTTCGATGCACTGTTGGGCCATCTGGCAACACTGCATCCGAGCAGGTACGGCGCCTTGGTCTCTGACGTTGACACGGTGGTCTGGCGTGGTGTTCACGAGATCACCGATCAAGCGGTGGCCCTGAGGTTTGTCGTTCTCGTCGACCGGCTCTACGACCGCGATGTGCGCGTGATCGCGGGCGGTGAGTCGCTGGGTGCGGTGTTCACTGATGAGATGCTGCGGGGCGGCTACCGCAAGAAGTACTTCCGCGCGCGGTCCCGCCTCGTCTCTCTCACGCGCTGACGACGTCTTGGGCCAAGCCGCTCGTACTATGGACTATGCCCGGAACAGACGAACGCTTGCCTCCACCGCCAGAGATGGTGCGGACTTCAGAAGTTGTACGTGCCAACGTGGCGGCCGTCATCGTCGACTGCCTCGACCCTGAACGGTTGGCCCTGTTCTGGTGCGACCTGTTGGGCTTGCACGTCACTCGGCGCCTGGGTGATCCGGCCGATTACGTCGACTGCAGCGCCATCGGAGGATCGGTGTATCTAGGGTTTCAGCGTGTTCGCTCGACACGAGAGAAGGAAAGTCGCCTTCATCTCGACGTGGAGCCAATTGACATTGACGCCGTCACGCGGTGGATCGAAGACAATGGCGGCAGCCGAGCACCAGGTGGCGATGTCTTCGACCATGACGAACGGTGGCGAGTCATGCTCGACCCCGAAGGCAATCAGTTCTGTCTGTGGTTTCCGGATGAGTCGTGATGGGCGACGAAGAGGTTGGAGGCTTGAGGATGAGCACCGGTCCAGTGGTAGTGCTGACAGGGTCAACTGTGCGCGCAGGAATGGAGGGCCGCGAGGCAGCGGCGACCCGCGAACTGGACGCCGTGATGCGCGAGATGCCCGGATTCATCTCGGCGAAGGACTACGTCGCTGATGACGGTGAAGTTCTCTCGGTATTCACCTTCGCGTCCGAGGACGCCTTGCTCCGATGGCGTGATCAGCCCAGGCACCTTGAGTTCCAACAAGTCACCGACGACTACTACGAGTCTTTCTGGGTGCAGGCAGCGCAGGTCTACCGCTCCTACCTCTGGCGTGACGGCGAGAAGAAGCCCTTCCCCGATGCGCGTGGTGCCGCCCGATAGGTCAGGGCCGGGCGAGTCGCGCTACGAGCACGTCGACGAAGAGCGGTGACTCGGCCAGCGTGCCCGCTGGCAACAGGCCGTGCTTTTCGGCGACATTCACCACGCGGTCGGCCAGCACCCCCGGCGAGATGATCA
>JBDTTS010000100.1:0-7911 GCA_039930525.1 Actinomycetes bacterium
GGACGAACGGTTCGGCGGCGTAGGCGTCTAGCAGGCAGGCGCGCACGTCCTCGGTGCTCACACCAGCGTTCGCTGGCGCAGACGTCGTTGCCAGGATGCCGCGCGGCATAGGCGCCAGGATCGGAGTGAAGGAGACGGTGACCGGCTTGCCGGCGGCCCGTCCTAGCGTCTGGGCCATCTCGGGGGTGTGCTGGTGGGCACCAGCCGCCTTGTACGCAGATAGGGACCCCATGACTTCTGAGTCCTGCAGATGCGATGCCGCACCACGGCCAGCACCAGTGGTGCCCGACGCCGCTACAACCACTACATCCTGCGTGAGCGCGAGACCGGCGGCCAGCAGAGGCGCCATACCCAATGCCACACCGGTCGGGTAGCACCCGGGGTTAGCGACGGCCGTCGAGGCGGCAATCTCGGCGCGAGCACCCGGAAGCTCGGGCAGGCCGTACGTCCAGGTTCCGGCGTGCGGCACGGCGTCAGACTGCCCGTAGTAGCGGTTCCAGTCGTGCTCATCCAGCAGCCGATGGTCGGCCCCGAGGTCGACGATGAGTGGCCTACCTGCGCCGGTGATGCGGGCGGCAAGTGCACCAGAGCGGCCGTGCGGCAGAGCCAAGAACACCACGTCGGTGTCCCGAAGGTCACCGCTCTGAAGACCCGACTCGATCGGCCCGATCTCGTGCGCGGCCAGCGTAGGAAGGTGTCGATGGATCTCGCCTACCCGCTTGCCGGCAGAGGATGCGCCGAAAAGGGGTCCGACGCGAAGGGCTGGGTGACTAGTGAGTAGCCGCAGCAGCTCGCCGCCTGCATATCCTGAGGCACCCACGACCCCTGCAACAAAACTCACCTGCAGAACTATACAGAGTCATGTATGGCCTCTCGTTCCAGGGTAGGGCGTGGCGCTAGGTACGCAGGGTGGCGCCCGTGTCCCGCTCGGCCTCCGCGACCGCGTCCGCGCGGACCACGGCCACCTCGTCAGGGGTCAGTGTGTGGTCAGGAGCCCGCAGCCTGAGCGCAAAAGCCAGCGAACGCTTCCCATCGCCGAGCTGTTCACCGCTGTAGACGTCGAAAAGCCGCACGGACTCAACCAGTGACCCTCCCCCACGTCTGAGCGCAGCCGCCACGTCGGCAGACCGCACGTCGGCATCGACCACCAGGGCGAGATCCTCCTTGGCGACTGGATAGGTCGAGAACCGCGGGGCTTCGGTACGCACCTCGTCCGTCGGTGCCAAAAGGTCCAGGTCGAGCTCCATGGCCGCAGCCCGGTCGGGCAGAGCGAACTCCGCAACGACCTTCGGGTGTAGCTCACCGGCATGACCGACCAGCACGTCGTCGACCCAGAGTGCGGCGCAACGCCCTGGGTGCCACGGAGCGTGCTCGTCGGTCACCACGGTGAGCGAGACACCACAGGCATCGGCGACGCGTCGTGCCGCCTCGATGGCATCACCCCACGTGGCAGGGCGCCCCTTGCCCCACCACCCTGATCGCTCGCGTTCACCAGCGAGCACGACAGCCACCCGCTGTGGCTGGTGGGGCAACAGCGAGGCGACGGCGGCAAGTTCTTCGGCGGTGGGTCGTCGATCGACCACCGGGCGCGGCGGATGGGGATGCAGCTCGCCTGGCCCGGGCCGATAGACCAGCCCCATCTCGAAGAGTGCTAGATGGTCGGCGCCGCGGCCCACATTGCGGCGCATCGTCGCGAAGAGGCCCGGAAGCAGCGTGGTCCGTAGCTCAGGTTCTTCATCGGACAGCGGATTGGCCAGGATCAACGCCCGACGGCGCGAGTCGTCGTGCGGCAGGCCCATTGCGTCGTGGACCCGCGGTGACAAGAACGGATAGCTCTGCACCTCGACGTAGCCCGACCCCGCGAGCACTCGACCGACACGGCGCCGCAGTCGCTGGGCAAGAGTGAGCCCTGAGCTAACGGGGGACGGTGGCAGCTCTGACGGAATGTGCTGGTACCCGTGCAGCCTTGCGACCTCTTCGACGAGGTCAGCGCTTACGTCAAGGTCGGGTCGCCATGACGGAACAGACACAAGCACCCGACCGCCTTGCCCGGATGAGATCGTGCAACCGATCTGCTCGAGGTACCCAACGACGTCTGAGTCGATGAAGGCGAGACCGATCATCTTCGAAACTGCCTGCGGGTCGAAGTCGATCACGTGGGTCAACCGTGGACCGGCCACAACAGTACGTCCTGGGTCGATGAGTGCGCCGCCGAGCACGGCGAGCAGCACTATGGCTCGCTCGGCAGCGGATTCCTGCACAGCGCTATCGACACCGCGAGCGAACCGTCGAGAGGCCTCACTCAGCAGCTTGTGGCGGCGCGCGCTGCGGGCGATGGTCGGCGGATCGAAGTGAGCCGCTTCGATCACGATATCGGTGCTGGACCCATCGATCTCCGTTGACGCACCACCCATCACCCCGGCGATGCCGATGGGACCAGACCCGTCAGTGATGAGCAGGTCGTCGTTGTCCATCTCGCGCACCACATCGTCAAGAGTGCGTAGCTTTTCGCCTGCTTCGGCTCGGCGCACAACGATCGGACCGGTGAGCCTCGTGCGGTCATAGGCGTGCAGCGGCTGACCCGTCTCGAGCATGACGTAGTTAGTAATGTCAACGGCTAGCGAGATGGGCCGCATCCCGGCCAGACGCAGCCGCTGCTGCATCCACAATGGTGACCGTGACGAGGGATCGAATCCCGACACAGATCGCAAAACGAAGCGGTCGCAAGCGACCTCGTCGCTCACATCGACCGGCCAAGAGCTGGCGTCCTCGGGATCTGGTGCGCTGACTGGGTCGACGAACGGAACCGCGAACGCTGCAGCGCACTCGCGGGCAACTCCCCGCATCGAGAGTGCGTAGCCGCGGTCGGGGGTGACCGCGATATCGAGCACGTCGTCGCGCAGGGCCAGGGCGGCCACGGCGTCTTGCCCTGGCAGACCGGCGCTCTCGGGCAAGACCCAGATCCCGTCGTGGTCATCACCGACGCCCAGCTCACTGGGTGAGCAGATCATTCCGTCGGACACGTGCCCGTAAGTCTTGCGAGCGGAGATCTCAAAACCGCCAGGCAGCACGGCACCCGGCAGTGCCACTACGACGAGGTCGCCTTCAGCGAAATTGTGCGCGCCGCAGACGATGCCCCTGCCGTCAGGAACACCGTCAGTTCCGCCTTCGTTGTGCTCGCCGACATCGACGCGGCACCAACGAACTGTCTTGCCGTTCGAGTGCTCCTCTTCGACGAACGTCAGCACACGTCCGAGGACGAGCGAACCAGCGAGCTCAGCACCGACGTGGTCGACGGTTTCGACCTCGAGACCAACTGCGATAAGGCGTTCTGCGACCTCGCGAGCACCAACCTCGGGCGGCAGGGCGACCAGTTCGCTCAGCCACGACATGGGAACGCGCATCAGACCTCCAGGCCGAATGGCACGGTGAAACGCACATCACCCTCGACCATGTCGCGCATGTCCTCGACGCCATGCCTGAACATCAGCGTCCGTTCGATCCCCATTCCAAAGGCGAAGCCCGAGTACTCCTCGGGATCGATGCCGCTGGCGATCAGGACCTTCGGATTGACCATTCCGCACCCGCCCCACTCGATCCATCCCTCAGACGAGCAGGTGCGGCAAGGGCGGTCTGGGTTGTCGACGGATGCGCCTCGGCAGACAAAGCAGCGCAGATCGAGCTCGGCGCTCGGTTCGGTGAAAGAAAAATGGTGCGGGCGCAATCGGGTGCTGATGCCCTCGCCGAACATCGAGGAGGCGAAGTGATCGAGCGTGCCCTTCAGATGGGCCATGGTGATGCCGCGGTCAATGACCAGGCCTTCGACCTGGCTGAACACCGGGGTATGGGTGGCGTCCAGCTCGTCGGTGCGGAAGGTGCGACCAGGACAGATGACGTAGATGGGTGGCGTCTGGGTGAGCATGGTGCGCACCTGCACCGGCGAGGTGTGCGTGCGAAGCACGACCCCCGAATCAGCCGAATCGATGAAGAAGGTGTCGGTCATCTCGCGCGCCGGGTGCGCGGGAGGCATGTTGAGCGCGTCGAAGTTGAACCATTCCGCCTCAACCTCGGGCCCCTCGGCCACCTCGTAGCCCATCCCGATGAAGAGATCGACGATCCGCTCCTGCAGGGTGGTCAGCGGGTGCCTGGCACCCCGAGGTCGAATGTCCCAAGGAGCAGTGACGTCGACCCGTTCCTCGACGAGCACGCGTTCATCGCGCTCTCGGCTGAGCGACTCACCGCGCTCCTCAAGGGCCGCCCTGATCTTTCCTCTGGCCGCGCCGACTCGTTGCCCGGCCTCTGCCTTGGCCTGCGGCGGAAGGGCTCCGATTTCGCGGTTGGCAAGGGCCAGCGGTGAGCGGTCCCCAGCGTGGGCGAGGCGCACCGCCTTCAACTCGTCGAGAGTCGTTGCTGTTGCGATTGCCGACACCGCTTCGTCGACGGCCCGCTGCACCTCATCAGGATGCAGCGGTGTTACCTCGACGGGGTCGAACGACGAGTTGGGGGCGGACATGCGCGCGTTGGCTCCTCTTGCCGGAAGATCCTTAAGCCTAGTCGGCGTGACCTTCGTCGCTCACAGAGATATCCGTGGTCGGATCAACGATGGGGAGCACGACGACGAAGCGGGCCCCACCTTCTGGCGGTGGCACGAGCGCGATCCTTCCGCCATGGCCCTCGACGATGCCATTGACCACGTACAGGCCAAGCCCGGTTCCTCCGCGATCTGACCCCTTCCAGAAACGCCCAAATATGCGATGGGCCTTGCCAGGCGGAATGCCTGGCCCCTGGTCCGCCACCGAAAGGACCAAGCCATCAGGGTCTTGGCGCACAGTGAGCGTCACCGTGCCGTCGCCGTGGCGTAGGGCATTCTCGATCAGATTGTCGAGAACCTGGCCCATCTTGTCGAGATCGATCCACACCTCAGGCAGGTCATCGCGAACATCGACAGCGAACCTCGACTCGTCGACACCGGCTACCACCCGGGCATCGACGCGCTTGCGTACGAGCGCGCTCAGATCGGTCGGCACGCGGCGTAGCTCCAGGCGTCCGGCATCGATGCGTGCCACATCGAGCAGCTCGGCGATCAGACGAGTGAGTCGGTCCGCATCGCTGTCGACCGCCTCGAGCATGAGCCGCCGTTGGTCTTCGGTGAAGCGATCCCACTTGGCCAACAAGGTGGCGGTGAACCCCTTGATGCCGGTGAGTGGCGACCTGAGTTCGTGGGCGACGGTGGCGATGAGATCGGCGTGCTCACGCTCAGCTCGGTCGCGCGCCTCGGTTCCGCGTAGGCACACCACGAGTCGGTCGACGGGTGCACCTCGCCCCGCACGTACGTAGGACGCAGTGGCCAAGACATACCGGCCGTCTGGCAGTTGCAGCACCCGCTCTACCTGCCGGGTGCGGGTCGAGAGCCCCTCAAACGGGTTCGTCACTTGCCACCAGTCGCGACCGGCGGCATCCGACAGCGGGAGCGCATCGGCAAGGGGCAGACCGACCAGTTCGTCACCGCCAACGCCGAGGACGCGACGGGTGGCGGCATTGCAGCTGAGGACGACTCCGTCGCTCCCGACGACCACGATGGCGTCGGGGATCTCGTTGTAAGTCGACATGAGCCGATTCTGGCAGTTCGGATGGGTCTGCGTGTTGAGCCAGCTGGGCGGTTCGCGGCCAGATCGGTTGTCAGTGGTGTCGTCTACGGTGGAGTCATTGGTCGAGGCAACCTCCTCAACCAGGGCGAGCACCATCTGGCTCACGGCGAACACCACCCGTCCACCCCTCACCGCCGGAGTGTCTTGTGTTCGCTCCCCCACTTCCTGAACCGCTTAAGACGGTGCTCAATGAGGTGCGCGCATGGGGTGATGCGACGTCCCCGGCGGGACCAGGTTCGGCAGCGGACGGGCAGAACCGGCTGGCGTGGCTCGCGGGGCTACGGCAGCTCGTCGACGCCACCGAGTCCGTCTACCTTGAGGCGCTGGACGCGGTCGACTCCGCAGGTGATGTTCAGTCGCTGCACGGTGCCAGAAGCACCTCGTCCTGGCTTAAGGGTGCGCTCCATCTCGCGCCGGGCGCAGCCAGTAGCCACGTGAAGATGGCGCGGGTTTCACGGCATACGCTGGCACATTCGCTCAAAGATGTGCGCGACGGGACCATGACGATGGGGCACCTCGCCGCCATCGAAGGGTCCCTGCGCCGAATACCGCCAGAGGTCACCACCGAAGCCGCTGAGGTTCTGGGTGACCTCGCGAAGTTGGTAGATGTGGGCAGACTGCGGGCGGCGGGCAAGACGTTGCAGCACGTGGTCGATCCTGACGGAGCCTTTAGCAACGCCCAGAAACAGCACGATCGCCGGTACCTGCATCTGTCTCCCCTCCTTGACGGCATGGTCGCCCTCGACGGTCTCCTCGACGCCGAAGGGGCTGCCGCTCTCGACGCCGCGCTTGCACCCTTTCTCGTCCCCTCCGGCGACCACGATCTGCGCACCAGCCCCCAGCGGCGAGCCGACGGCCTCATCGACCTGGCCCGCAGCGCCATGACCAACGACCCCACAACGCTGGGCGGACAGCCCGTTCAGCTGCAGGTCTTGGTCCCGGCAGCCTCCCTCATAGAGAGCACTCAGTCAGGTAGCACCCAGTCAGGAACCACCCGGACGCCCTCGGCCGGAGGGGTACCGCGGCTGGGGCCGTCTCCGTGCCAAAGCACTGCACTCACCCCACAGGCGTTCGAACGACTCGGCTGCGATGCATCTGTCGCCCGACTCGTCTTCGGCCCAGGCGGCATCCCGCTCGATCTCGGCCGCAGCCAACGCCTCTTCTCCCCCACTCAGCGCCGAGCGTTGGCGTACCGAGACGGTGGGTGCCGATTCCCAGGGTGCTCACGGCCACCGCGATTCACTGACGCACACCACATCGTTCCCTGGTCCCGTGGTGGCGCCAGCGACGTGTCCAACGCTCTGCTGCTGTGCCGCTACCACCACCGGCTGGTCCACGAGGGTGGCTGGAGCATCGTTGGCACGCGTACGCCGGATGACGACGGGGGCCAACCCGGACTGGACTTCTTGGGACCAGATGGACAACAACTCACGGGCAGTCCGCGGGCACCGTGAGATCGAACACCGAAAGGCGCACGTCGCCAGGCGCTATGGCGCCCAAAGATGGAGGCTGCCGCTAGCGTGATTCATCACGTACGCGGACCGACGGGAGCGCCATGACCGTAGACGGGCGAGCCGATGCGTCAGGGTGCGACATCGTCGCCCTCGTGCCACGTGCCTCCGATTCGGCGCAGTTGCTCTGTGCGTCCGCTGCCACCGGCACCGGCACCGACGAGCGGCGGTCGCTCCCCCACGCTCGCCTCGGCGCCGGACCCTCCAGCAGCGAGATCTCGCACCACCTTGCCCGGCTGCTGGGCGAGCCCGTAACGCTCCTGCGCGCAAACACCCTCTCGTGGCACAAGAACTATGACGCCTCTTCGATGATGATCGAGGTGGAACCCCTGACCCGGACGCCCCCCGGGGCTCTGAGGTGGGAGTCGATCGAGGGGTCAGACGTTGAGGGGGTCTCCCCCAAATGGGCTCGAGCGTCCCTCGCTGCCTGGCTGCGAGAACGGGAGTCCGGTTGGTCAGACCGACGGCCTCAGTGGTCACGACCCGGGTGGATGTCCGAAGCAAGTACCTGGATGCAGGCACACATGGAAGCCGGTGGATACCTCGAGCCACGTCCGGCGAAGATTCACCACCTGTGGGGCATTTCGGTCGTCCTCTCCGCTGACGCACTCAACGGCACGGCCTACCTCAAGTGCAGTGGAGCGCACTTCCGCAATGAGGCCACCGTGACCCGCTCGCTCGCCGAGCACAGCACCGAGTTCAGGGGTTGAAGGCCGCAGGCCTGGAGGTCGACCGACGCATGCTCGCCGACC
>JBDTTS010000101.1:0-7834 GCA_039930525.1 Actinomycetes bacterium
GCTGCGTCGCTGGACCGAAGAACATCAGCGTCTCAAGGACCTCGTGCGAACCTTGCAGCAACAGGCAGCGATCAGCCCAGACATGGCGTCGAAGTACAAGGCGATGCAGACCAGGTTGCGCAAGTATGAAGAGGCTGGCGCTCCTGAGGCTCCGCCGCCAGAACAGAACGTGCGGATGCGGCTACGCGGCGGACGCACCGGCGTCCGGGCGGTGGATTGCCAGCAGCTCGAGCTGACCGGACTCATGCAACCTTTCGACCTCGAGGTGTTCTACGGCGAGCGGGTGGCCGTGCTAGGCAGTAACGGGTCTGGCAAGTCGCACTTCTTGCGGCTGCTCGCATCCTGGGATGCGCGTCTCGGCGTCGCTGTTGATCCAGGCGTTGCGGCCACGGGGAAGTGGAAGCTTGGTGCGCGCGTCGTGCCTGGTCACTTCGCTCAGACCCACGACCATGCTGAGTTCACCGGGCGCACCCCCGTCGAGCTGTTGTGGGATCAGCACTCGTTGCAGCTGGGACCGGCGAAGTCTGCGCTGCGCCGGTACGAGCTTGAGCACCAGAGCGACCAGCGGTTCGAGACGATGTCGGGCGGGCAGCAGGCGCGGTTCCAGATCCTGCTGCTCGAGCTGTCCGGCGTGACGCTGCTGCTGCTCGACGAGCCTACGGACAACCTCGACTTGGCGAGCGCTGAAGCGCTAGAAGAGGGACTCGAGGCGTTCGACGGCACGGTCATGGCCGTGACGCACGACCGTTGGTTCGCGCGCTCGTTCGACCGCTACCTGGTGTTCGGGTCCGATGGCCAGGTCTATGAGGCGTCCGAGCCCATCTGGGACGAAGGCCGCGTTCAGCGCACTCGCTGACGGCCACCGAGTGCGGCGATGCCTACTGCAAGCGCGGTCACCGCTGTGCCTGCTGTGAACGCCCAGGTGGGGCT
This sequence comes from Actinomycetes bacterium, assembly GCA_039930525.1. Lineage (GTDB taxonomy): Bacteria > Actinomycetota > Actinomycetes > JAHEKZ01 > JAHEKZ01 > JAHEKZ01. Next base: position 931 of record JBDTTS010000101.1, read on the forward strand.
GATGTCGGCCAGGATGCCGCCCAGCGCTGCTCCGCTACCGAAGCCGAGCAGCAAGAAGGTGGTCGTCCACGCGAACGCGTCGGTGCGTCGCCCTGGTGCGGCGCGCTCGCCGACGACGCCGTAGCCCGCGGCCAGCGATGGTGCGAGCGCCAGCCCCGACAGGAAGAGGGTGACGCCGAGCCAACCGAGACCGAAGTGCCACCCCACGACAACGGTCGCTGTGCCGACGGTGACACCGGCCAGCAGCCACGGCCATCGCTGTGCCGGGCCTCGGCGCCAGGTGACCCGAGATGCGAGCAGCCCCCCCACGAGCGAGCCGACGCTCCACAGCGCCAGGAGCCAGCCGCTGGCGGCGCGGTTCTGCTCGAGAATGGCGACGGCTGGGACGCCGACCTCCACCAGTCCGAGGCCTAGCGCCATCACGCAGAGGGCGGCGTAGGGGCCGGCCAATCGGCGCAGCGCGGCGATCAGGCCAATCCGTGTCTGCGTGGCCGGGTGTGGCTGCCACAGCGGCCGAACCACCCACGCGAAGATCAGGCCGCCCACGGCCCCGCAGGCCGCTGCCGCGACGAGGGCGGCTCCTGGTCCAGAGACGGCCACGAGAACGCCGACCAGGGCCGGCCCGGCGATGAAGACCATCTCTTGCCAGGTGGCGTCGAGGGTGTAAAGCGCATCGAGGTCCTTCTGGTCCTCAGACAGCTGGGGCCACAGGGTGCGCGAGATCGGCGACGTCGGGGCTGCGAGCAGGCCACCTACGGCGGCGAGCAGCACCAGGGTCGACTCCGCGCCTCCGCTGCCGAAGGCCAGCAGCAGCAGGACGATGCCCTGCGTCATCGACGTGGCCGCCTCGACGCGGTGGGCGCGCCCACGGCCGGCGAACCCGCCCCACAGGGGCTGGCTGACAGCTGACCCAATGGCCCAGGCGCCTCCAGCCAAGCCGGCGGCCGCAATCGACCCCGTGCGCTCCTGGGCCAGCAGAACGACTGCCAGAGGGGCCAACCCCTGGGGCATCCGGGCAATGATCGACAACACCAGCACCAGCCGGCTGATTCGGCGTCCGGTGCCGGCCAAAGGAGCTGCAGGTGTGGTCACGTCCCGTAACGTAGCTGGGACCCGGTTTTGACCGTCGCCCCTGGGCACGGGTAACCTGAGCGGCTGTTGCGCCTTGTATCTGTCGGGGTCGCTGGTCGGCCCCAGATCGTTTGGCGCCGGAAGCACCCTGCGGAACGACCTGACTCATGCAGAGCGCGTCCTGACCCGTCTCGACTCACGAAGGTTCCGCCCGTGCGCACGTACAGCCCAAAGCCTGGTGACGTCCAGCGTCAGTGGCACGTCATTGACGCCGAAGACGTCGTCCTCGGACGTCTCGCCACGCACGTCGCGCAGCTGCTGCGCGGCAAGCACAAGCCGATCTTCGCGCCGCACGTCGATACTGGTGATTTCGTGGTCGTCATCAACGCCGGCAAGATCGCGCTCACCGGCGCCAAGCGTGAGCAGAAGCTCGCCTACCACCACTCGGGCTACCCGGGCGGCTTGCGCGCCACCGGTTACGACGAGTTGCTGTCCAAGAACCCCCGAAAGGCTGTTGAGAAGGCCGTCTGGGGCATGCTGCCGAAGAATCGTATCGCCCGTCAGCAGCTCAAGAAGCTCAAGGTCTACGCCGGCACTGAGCACCCCCACCAGGCACAGCAGCCCGTGCCGTTTGAGATCACACAGGTCGCGCAGTAGCGCAGGCCGGACCACAGAAGGTATCGAGAGGACCATGTCCGACGTGACTGTCAGCACCGAAACAGCCCCCGAGGCGACCACCCCCGAGGTGGACGCCGCCTCAGACGAGGCCGCAGCACCCACCGGCAACTTCACGACCGAGACCGCAGCAGTCGTCGCCCCTCGTGAGATCTCCGATTCTCCCGGCGCAGCCACCGGCCGTCGCAAGGAGGCCATCGCCCGCGTCCGGATCACCCCCGGTACCGGCCAGGTCTCGGTGAACGGCAAGGCCCTCGACGACTTCTTCCCGAACAAGGTGCACCAGCAGGTCGTCAACGACCCCTTCCGTGTGCTCCAGATCGACGGACGCTACGACGTCATCGCGCGCGTGCACGGTGGCGGCGTCTCGGGTCAGGCTGGTGCGATCCGCCTTGGTATCTCACGTGCCCTGAACGAGATCGACACCGAGGGCAACCGACCCCCGCTGAAGAAGGCCGGCTACCTCACTCGCGACCCTCGGGCCAAGGAGCGTCGCAAGGCTGGACTCAAGAAGGCCCGTAAGGCGCCGCAGTACAGCAAGCGCTGACGCGCCCTGTCCGTTGCTTTCGCTGCTCCCCGTCGGCCTCACGGCTTGCGGGGCGCGCGCATGAGGAGGTGCTGTGACCCGGCTCTTCGGTACCGACGGAGTCCGAGGCCTCGCCAACCGCGACCTCACCGCCGAGCTTGCGGTTGACCTCAGTGTCGCGGCGGCTCATGTTCTGGGTGAGACCGGCGCTTTCGAGGGTCACCGTCCCGTCGCGATCGTCGGTCGCGACCCGCGTGCTTCGGGTGAGTTCCTCGAAGCGGCCGTCGTCGCGGGTCTTGCGAGCGCTGGCGTAGATGTCCGCCGCGTCGGTGTGCTTCCCACCCCTGGAGTCGCTCATCTCACGGCCGCTCACGGGGCTGACCTAGGCGTCATGCTCTCGGCATCGCACAACGCGATGCCCGACAACGGCATCAAGTTCTTCGCACGTGGTGGCCACAAGCTTGGTGACGCCATCGAGGATGCCGTCGAGTCTCAGCTGGGCGAACCTTGGGATCGGCCTACTGGATCCGGCGTCGGACGCGTAGGCGACGACACTGATGCAGGGCGCGACTACGTAGCACACCTCTTGGCAACCCTCGGCGGACAGAGCCTCGACGGCGTTCGCGTCGTCGTTGACTGCGCAAACGGTGCCGCGTCCTATGTGGCGCACGACGCGTTTGCGGGTGCCCACGCAGACGTGATCGCCATCCACGACCTGCCAGATGGCCTCAACATCAACGACGGCTGCGGATCTACGCACCTTGAGTCGTTGCAGGCGACGGTCGTCGAGCACGGGGCTGATCTCGGCGTTGCCCTCGATGGCGATGCCGACCGGTGCCTTGCTGTCGATGCCACGGGTGCGCTCGTCGACGGCGACCAGATCCTGGCCATCCTGACGTTGGCGATGCGTGAGTCGGGACGGTTGGCCCACGACAGCGTGGTCTCCACCGTGATGTCTAACCTCGGGTTCCGGCAGGCGATGCAGCGTGAGGGCGTCGCCGTCGTCGCCACCGCCGTTGGTGACCGCTACGTGCTTGAGGCCATGCGGTCGTATGGCTACACGCTCGGTGGCGAACAGTCAGGTCACCTCATCATGTCCGAGCACGCCACGACTGGCGATGGCCTGTTGACAGCGCTGCACCTCGGGGCACAGCTGGCGGCGTCCGGCCGCAGTTTGGCCGACTTAGCCTCGGTCATGCAGCGCTTCCCTCAGGTTCTGGTGAACGTTCCCGATGTCGACAAGCTGAGGGTCGATGCCCCTGCCATCGCTGCTGCGGTAGCTGAAGAAGAGCGAGTGCTGGGCGACGCCGGACGTGTGCTGTTGCGACCCAGTGGCACCGAAGCACTGGTGCGCGTCATGGTCGAAGCTGACTCGGCCGAGCGGGCGCAAGAAGTTGCCGACCGGCTCGCCACCGTGGTTCGCACCACCATCGGTTGAGCCGGCCCTTTCATGCCGTTGAGCTGGCGCTACCGCCGACTGCAAGAACGTAGGGTGTAGCCCATGTGTGGAATCGTCGGGTACGTCGGGCAGCAGGATGCGGTCGATGTGGTGGTTGAGGGCCTTCGACGCTTGGAGTACCGGGGGTACGACAGCGCAGGTGTTGCCGTGGTCTCGGCCGGTCAGGTGCAGGTACGCCGGCGCGCTGGCAAGCTGGCCAATCTCGAGAAGCTGTTGGCCGAGCAGCCGCTGCCGACGACGACGATCGGCATGGGGCACACCCGGTGGGCAACGCACGGCGCGCCCAACGATCGCAATGCGCACCCTCATCTCGATGAGGCGGCGAAGGTCGCGGTTGTACACAACGGAATCATCGAGAACTTTGCCGCCTTGCGCACGCATCTTGAAGACGACGGCGTAACGCTGGTATCCGAAACTGACACCGAAGTGGTGTCGCACCTTCTGGCGCAGCAGTTCGATGGCGATCTAGCTGATGCCATGCGCAAGGTGTGCCGCATGCTCGAGGGCGCTTTCACCTTGGTGGCAGTGCATGCCGAACAGCCCGATGTGGTCGTCGGTGCCCGTCGCAACTCGCCATTGGTGGTGGGCCGTGGCGACGGCGAGAACTTCCTCGGCAGCGACGTTTCAGCGTTCATCGCGCACACCCGACGGGCAGTTGAGCTTGGGCAGGATCAAGTCGTTGAGCTGCGCGCCGATCGGGTTGAGGTGACGACGTTCGACGGTGGGCCGGCCGATGTTCGCGAGTACGACGTCGACTGGGATGCTTCAGCCGCCGAGAAGGGTGGGTATGACTACTTCATGCTCAAAGAGATCCATGAGCAGCCCAAAGCGGTTGCTGACACCCTGCTTGGCCGGATCGATGACGAAGGGCTGTTGCAGCTCGATGAGATGCGCCTTGCCGACGAAGAGCTCCGCGACATCGACAAAGTCGTCATCATCGGGTGTGGCACGGCCTATCACTCTGGCTTGATCGCGAAGTACTCGATCGAGCACTGGACCCGAATCCCGGTCGAGGTCGAGGTGGCTTCGGAGTTTCGCTATCGCGACCCGATCCTGGGCCGCCGCACTCTCGTCATCGCGATCTCACAGTCCGGCGAGACTATGGACACGCTGATGGCTATTCGGCACGCGCGCGAGCAGGGCTCCCGCGTTCTCGCGATCTGCAACGTCAACGGGTCGACAATCCCTCGTGAGTCGGACGCCGTTGTCTACACCTATGCCGGGCCCGAGATCGCCGTCGCGTCGACCAAGGCGTTCCTAACGCAGATAATCGCGGTGCACCTCGTCGCTCTTTACCTCGCGCAAGTTCGCGGAATGAAGTGGAGTGATGAGATCGCCCGGCACCTCGATGAGTTGTCCGGCCTACCCGAGGCCGTCGACCGCGTTCTAAACACGGTTGAACCGGTTCGTGCTCTCGCTCGTGAACTGGTTGATGCCAAGGCCGTTCTCTTTTTGGGACGCCACGTCGGCTTCCCCGTGGCACTCGAAGGCGCACTGAAACTCAAAGAGCTCGCCTACATGCATGCCGAGGGGTTTCCGGCTGGTGAACTCAAGCACGGTCCTATCGCGCTGATTGAAGAAGGCCTGCCGGTCGTGGTCATTGTGCCGCCACTCAGCCGAAAGGTGTTGCACGACAAGATCGTGAGCAACATTCAAGAGATCCGCGCACGTGGCGCCCGCACCATCGTTATCGCCGAGGAAGGTGATGACACGGTGGCTCCCTATGCCGACACACTCGTGCCAGTTCCGGCAGTGCCCACGCTGCTGCAACCGGTTGTCGCCATCGTCCCGTTGCAGGTCTTTGCCTGCGAGCTGGCAAGTGCCAAGGGCTACGACGTCGACCAGCCCCGCAACTTGGCGAAGTCGGTCACCGTCGAGTAGGCCGGCTAGCATTGGTCGAGCCTTGCACGGTTCGTTCCTACCCACGCGCCTGCAGAGGTGAAAGACTGAGCAGGTGATTGTTGGGATCGGAATCGACGTCGTTGATGTCGAGCGCTTTGGCCAGACGTTGGAACGGACGCCGGCGCTGCGTGCTCGGCTCTTTACCCCTGCCGAACGGTCGCTTCCGCTCGCCTCGCTTGCCGCGCGATTTGCGGCAAAGGAGGCCCTGGCGAAGGCGCTGGGGGCGCCCGGTGGCATGCAGTGGCACGACTGTGAAGTCGCCAAGGACTCTGACGGACGCCCGATCTTCGAGCTGCAGGGCACAGTGCAGGCGCGCGCGATTGCACTGCGAGCGCACAGTATTCATCTGTCCCTCAGCCACGACGCCGGCATCGCGTCGGCCGTGGTCGTGGCTGAGGCCTAGGAGGTCAACGCGATGCACGCCGTCCACACCGTGGCTGAAGTGCGCGCGGCCGAAGGCGTCGTACTTGCCCGAACTGCTGATGGCGAGCTGATGCAGCGGGCGGCCTCTGGGTTGGCCCGGACGTGCGCCCAGCTGCTGTCACTGCACGCAGGTGGCATATATGGATCGCGCGTCGTCTTGTTGTGTGGCACTGGTAATAACGGGGGTGACGCGCTCTTTGCCGGAGCGCGGTTGGCGAAGCGCGGAGCCGAGGTCCTCGTGGTGCCGACTGGATCGCGCATGCATAGCGCGGGTGGCCAAGCCGTGCAGCAGGCAGGAGGCCGCGTGCTCGATGTCGGCGAAGCGAGCCGTGTCATCGCCTCGGCCGATCTCGTCGTCGACGGCATCGTCGGCATCGGGGGTGCGGGCCCCCTACGCGGTGACGCCGCAGAGCTGGCCGAACAGGCGACGGTCAGCGATGCCTTGGTAGTGGCGGTCGACGTGCCTTCTGGGGTCGACGCAGATACGGGAGCCGCTGATGACGGGGCGGTGTGGGCTGATGCCACGGTCACATTCGGGCTGATGAAGGCCGGGCTGCTGCTGGCACCCGGTTCGATGCATGCGGGTTTGTTGGAGGTCGTCGACATTGGTCTGACTGCTGAAGCAGGGGTGCCGTCCATCACCTGCCTAGATGCCAACGACCTTGCCGGCATCTTGCCCAGACCAAGCCCGACCGATGACAAGTACAGCCGGGGGGTCACCGGCATTGCCGCTGGGTCGCAGAAGTACCCGGGGGCAGCAGTCCTCGCGGTGTCGGGGGCACTGCACACCAAGGCGGGTCTGGTCCGATACGTCGGAGATTCCGCCGCCGAGGTCGTCAGCGCCTGGC
>JBDTTS010000102.1:0-7799 GCA_039930525.1 Actinomycetes bacterium
AGCAGTTCGACGGCGTCCGCAGCGTCGTCGCCGATCGACCACACGCGCTTGATCTGGGCCGCGATCTGTGACGGCGTCGCCACCACGACGTGCAGCGACCGCTCACGAGTATGGATCCGCACGTCATCTAGAGCGAGCACGTTCGTGGGGTCGGACGCGGCAACCCGCAGGCCGGTGTCTTCTCGGGCGAGCACAATCAATCCGAAGCGTTCTGCCATTGAGCGGGGGATCAGCTGAGCCACTGTTGGGTCAACCGGTTCGGTCGACAGGTCGACCACATCGAGAGCTAGGAGATCGCCAAGGGCTTCAGCGACCTGCTCCTCCGATCCCATGCCTCGAAAGACCACCAACTGGCCAAGGCGCATGCGGCCGGATCCATCCGCAGAGCGAAGCGTCGCCTGCTCGGCCAACAACTCATCGAGCTGGATCTCATCGATGACGCTGTGAGTGACGAGCACCTCGCCGAGGCGTCGGCGCATTGTCCGTTCATGACGGGGGGTCGCCAGCGGCCCCTGCACGGGTTCGGCTGGTTGGGTGGCAGCCTTTCGACCGGCCGACAGTGGGGATTTCACCTTTAGGTGATCGGTCTCTTGTGCCCCTGGCTGGAGCCCAACGGCGTGAGGGCGTACGGTGACTGGCACACCGCGGGAGCCCATCAGGGGCTGAGAGGGCGATGAGCAGGATCTGATCGCCGACCGCATGAACCTGTCCGGATCATGCCGGCGTAGGGAGAGTGCGATGTCGTCGCCGATCGACGTGCAGCCGACCAGTACTGGCCGCCCAGAGGCCCCGCTGACCTTGAGTTTTAATCCCCCCAGATCGCTGGGCTGGTGGGACCAGACGGTGCTCTGGTTCAACCTCGGGGTAAGCCTGACGGGCCCGGTCACCGCCATCTTCGTGCTATCGCCATTCGGGGACGGCACCACGATGTCAATGCTTGCGGCGTTCACCGCAACCTTGCTCGGAGCGCTGCTTGGTGCTGGTCTGCTCGGGGCGGCCTCGGTGCCTGGACAGCGCACAGGGGCACCCAGCATGGTGCTGCTGAGGGGTCTTTTCGGTCGACGTGGTTCGGTCATCCCCACCACGCTGAACATCGCGCAGAACGTGGGCTGGGGAACGATCGAGATCATCATCATCGCGACCGCAGCGACCGCCCTGACCAGCGAAGAGTGGCGCCCGCTCTGGGTGATCTTGGCCGGGATTGGCGCCACCGCCATGGCGGTGTGGCCGCTTGGCTCGGTCCGATGGCTGCGCAAGGTAGTGGTCTGGCTGGTGCTGGCTGCCACGGGCTACTTGTTCCTTCAGCTGCTGAGCGAGCCGCTCCCCGGCGTCACGGGTGGCGGATGGACCGGCTTCGGCCTCGCCACCGACACCGTGATCGCCGTGTGTGTCTCGTACGCCCTGTTGATCAATGACTACAGCCGGCACTCCCGGTCGGCCAAAGCATCTGCCTACGGGGCCTGGGTGGGATACGGCCTGGCCGCCACCCTCTATATCGCCCTCGGCATCGTGGCTTACTCAACCGTCGTGGCTCTCGACGGTGACGTGATTGCGGGCCTTCTCGCGGTACCAGCTGGCGCGCTTGCCCTCTTCATTCTGGCAGTTGACGAGGTGGACGAAGCCTTCGCGAACGTCTACTCAACGACCATGTCGGTGCACAACATTGCGCCGAACCTCGACCGACGCTGGGTCTCGGTCGGTGTGGGAGCCATCGCGACTTCACTGGCGCTGGTCATCGACCTGCGCGGCTACCAGTCCTTCCTCTTCTTGATCGGCTCGGTATTCGTCCCCTTGGTCGCGGTCATGATCACCGACTGGTTTGTGGTGTCCCGCGGTCAGTGGAACTTGTCAGAGACGTCGCCGCTGCGGCCAGCGATGTTGGGTGCCTGGTTGACCGGATTCGTCGCTTACCAGCTGGTGAACCCGGGGTCCGTGGCAGTTTGGAACGACTTTTGGGTCTGGGTGCAAGGGCTGATCTCGTTCACTCCGCCGACGTGGCTGGCAGCTTCGTGGTTCGCCCTGCTGGTCAGCGGACTTGCCACCGTGATCTTCGGTGCCTTCGAACGGCCCCGCAGCCAACGCAACCTCTGACGGTGTTACGTACCGGGGCGGTCGCCGTCCGACGGCGGGGTGGCACGGGCGTCGAGCTCATCGAGCAGGTCGCGCAACTGGTCGCGCACGAAGTCGCGAGTGGCGACCTCGTTGACGGCCAGTCGGAGCGAGGAGACCTCGCGGGTGATGAAGTCGTCGTCGGCGATGATCCGATCGATCCGTGCGCGGTCCTCCCAGTACTGAACCCGGTCGCGGTCGGTCTGGCGATTCTGCGACAGCAAGATCAGCGGGGCCGCATAGGACGCCTGCAGCGACAGCATCAGGGTCAAGCCGATGAACGGCCATTCGTCGAAGGTCAGGTCGGCAGGTGCCAGCAGATTCCACAGCATCCAGGTCACGACGAAGACGCTCATCCAGAAGATGAACCGCCAGGACCCGATGAAGCGGCTGATCTTCTCCGACAGCTTGCCGAACGTCTCGGGGTCGTAGGGCGAGCGAACACCGCGACGGGGACCCTTCGGCTGGTCCAGGCGGCTGCGCCTCAGCTCACGCGCCATCGGACGTCCTCCTCGCCGACGGCGGTGCCTCGTTGCGCCAGTTGTCAGGCAACATGTGGTCGATCACGTCGTCGACCGTCACCGCACCGAGCAGCCGGTCGTTCTCATCGACCACGGGGATGGCGACGAGGTTGTAGGAGGCCAGGACATTGGTCACGTCGTGCAACGTTGATTCAGGGGTGACTGGCTCAAGCTCAGAGTCAACGGCCTCCGTGACTAGTGCACTAGGGGTCTCGCGCAGCAGCCGTTGGAAGTGCACGGAGCCGAGGTATCGGCCGGTCGGCACCTCAAGAGGTGGCCGACACACGTACACCTGGGCGGCCAACGCGGGGGGCAGGTCGGCGTTGCGAACCCGGGCGAGAGCCTCGGCCACAGTCGAGTCTGGGGCGAGGACGACCGGCTCGGAGGTCATCATGCCGCCAGCGGTGTACTCGTCGTACTCCAGGAGCATGCGAACGTCTTCGGCATCTTTGGGTTCCATGAGCTCGAGAAGCCGAGCCCTGGCATCTTCGGTGATCTCGTTCAAGATGTCGGCGGCATCGTCGGGGTCCATCTCTTCCAGGACGTCGGCTGCCCGCTCGTCGTCGAGCGCCGGCAAGATCTTGACCGATTCCTCTTCAACCATCTCGCCGAGGACATCGGCGAGACGCTCGTCGCCGAGAGCCGCGATGACGTCGCGTCGGCGCTTGTCGCTGAGTTCCTGAAGAGCATGCGCCAGATCGGCGGGGCGCAGCTTTTCGAAAGACTCCAGCAGCCGGGCGGTTCCTTGGTCGGCAGAATCGAGGGAAAGCCCGGTGATCTCGTTCCAGTCGGCGACGAACTGCTCGCCTCGGCGTCGCAGGGTCTTTCCCTTGCGTTGGACGTAGACCTTGGCGATTTCCCAGTCGCGTGTTCGAAGCTGCTCCATGCCAACATCCAAGAGCGTGACGTTCTCCTGGTCTTCGAGCAGAGCGACCGGCGAGTCGAGCAGCTCGCCGACGACCAGGAGCTCGCCGGGGCGCTGCTCAAAACGCCGGAGGTTGAGTAAGCCACTGACGACCACCCCGCCGGCATCGATCGATGTCACGCGCGTCATCGGCACAAAAATTCGCCGCCTCGGCTGTACCTCGAGGACCAGGCCGATGATGCGTGGCGGGCGCGGAGCGGCCCGCAGCGTGGCCACGACGTCGCGAATCTTGCCGAGCTGGTCGCCGCTGGGGTCGAATACCGCGGTGCCAGTCAGGCGGGCGATGAAGACTCGGGTGGGGGCGCTCACACGCAGAGGCTACCGGCGGTCACGCTGCTACCGTCCGAAGCACCTGAGTCAAGGAGATCTCGTGTCTGATGGTGCTTCGCTGGCGTATGTCGTGGTCGACGTCTTTACCGACCGCGCCTATGCGGGAAACCCGCTTGCGGTAGTGATGGATGCCGACGATCTCTCAGGCCAGCAGATGTTGACGATCACCCGCCAGTTCAACCTGTCAGAGACGGCGTTTCCGTTGACGCCGAGTGACGCCGAGCGTGCCGCCGGAGCTGACTACGTGCTTCGGATCTTCACGCCGGGCTCGGAAGTGCCGTTCGCCGGTCACCCTTCGGTGGGGTCTGCCTGGTGGCTGGCCCAGTCCGGGCGGATCCCGCTGGGCGAGGTGCGCCAACTGTGCGGCGAAGGTCTGCTTCCAGTCGAGGTCACGGCATCTGGGGCGACGCTGACCGGCGGTGCTGCGGTGGTGTCGGGGCCCCTCGACCCGATTCGTGCGCTTGCAGCGGTGGGGCTCGAGGCGGGTGATCTCGCTCGCCCTCAGATGTGGATCTCTAGCACCGGGCTGCCGTTTGCCTACGTGTTCGTGACCGCCGATGCGTTGTCGCGGTGCCGACCAGATGTCTCAGTGCTGCGCGGAGAGTTCTCCCACCCCCAGCCAGCAACCGGCGTCTACCTTGTGGTGTGGGACGACGTGCGACGGCACGCCAGCGTCAGGATGTTTGCCGGCGACATCGGCTCGGTCGAAGATGCTGCCACCGGGTCGGCAGCCCTGGCCTTCGGCGCCTTGCTCGTCGCTCGCGGTGAACTGGAGGACGGTTCTCACGAGGTCACGATCGACCAGGGAGTCGAGATGGGTCGCCCTGCGCGCCTAACCGTCAGCTGCGAGGTGGAATCTGGCGTTGCTACACGAATTCGGGTGACGGGGGGAGTGGTGAAGGTTGCGGAGGGTCAGATTGTTGTTCCCCCGGCATGAGGTCAGCGCCTGCGACGCTTCTTGGTCGCCCGACCGGCGTGGAAGGGTCTTCTGGTGATCGTGGTGGCATCGGTCTCGGCGACTTCAGCACGGTGGGAGTCGTCAGACATCGCCCCCGGTTGCTCGGTGACCTCTGCGGTCGGGCGTAGCAGCCAGAGCGCGCTTTCGCGGGCCCAGCGCTCAGGTTGGTTCTCGCCATCTGGAGGGTTCCACCGCTTGGGATGAAGCGCAGCTGCGGCCGCCGCCCAGGCGTTTGACCCCGGATCTAGCAGTACGACAGTGGCCATCACCACGACCTGCCTGGCCCAGTTGTCTCTACTCCGCAGGATCAGCTCAACAGTCTGCCCGTCGGCCAGGCCAGGATCTTTCTGCTCAATGCCCCCGGTGACGACAGCGACGGCGTTGTCGTGCCAAACGTTCCAGAGCGGCTGAACCGGTCGATCTGGGACGGTGACCCAGAGGAGATCTGACTTGTTTGCCAGATCAGCGATGAGAGCCGGCAGCTGGGCGGCGTCCAGGGATGGATCGGGGCCGACAGCAGAACTCATGACGGCAGCCTCCCACACTAGATGGCGTCGAGCAGGTGGCTCGTTGGTCGCCTTGCTTCGCCGCTAGGCTCAAAACGAAAGCGCCGACCGGCCAGCTGGCGGCGACCTCATGATCGGAGAAGGTCGATGACAGAGCGTGTTCTTCGCCCCCGTCGCTCCAACTTGGCTGTCCCCGGCAGCAGCCCCAAGATGCTCGAGAAGGCCAAGGGGCTGCCAGCTGACCAGGTGTTCCTCGACATCGAGGACGCCGTTGCCCCGCTTGCCAAACCGGAAGCGCGCAAGAACATTGTGGCCGCGCTCAACGAGGGTGGCTACGGCGACAAGGTGCGCACGGTTCGAGTCAACGACTTCACCACCGAGTGGACCTACCGAGACGTGATCGAGGTCGTCGAGGGCGCTGGCGCCAACCTCGACTGCATCATGTTGCCGAAGGTCCAGACCGCAGAACAGGTGGTCACCCTTGACACTTTGCTGACCCAGATCGAAAAGGCCAACGGTCTTGAAGTGGGCCGGCTCGGCATCGAAGCGCAGATCGAGAACGCCTTGGGGCTGATCAACGTCGACGCCATTGCAGCCGCGAGCCCGCGGGTCGAGACCATCATTTTCGGTCCAGCCGACTTCATGGCCAGCATCAACATGCGCACCCTGGTGGTGGGAGAGCAACCGGCTGGCTACACCGAGGGCGACGCCTACCACTACATCTTGATGCGCATCCTGATGGCCGCTCGTGCCCACGACAAGCAGGCGATCGATGGTCCGTACCTGCAGATTCGCGATGTGGAGGGATACCGACGTGTTGCCGATCGGGCGGCAGCGCTTGGGTTCGACGGCAAATGGGTTCTGCACCCGGGGCAGGTAGAGGCGGCCAACGAAGTCTTCTCTCCCAAACAAGAGGACTTCGACCACGCTGAGCTGATCCTCGACGCGTACTCGTACTACACCTCAGAGGCCGGCGGAAAACTGGGCGCCGTGATGATCGGCAGCGAGATGATTGACGAGGCGTCCAACAAGATGGCTGCGGTGATCAGCGGCAAGGGACGGGCTGCCTCGATGCAGCGCACCGTCTGGTTCGACCCGACCAGTGACGATGCCCGCACGACCACCCCCCCGAAAGGCGCCTGATGTCGCTGTTCTCGCTCGAAGGAAGAGTGGCCCTCGTGACTGGGGCAGGAAGCCCAGGTGGCATCGGCTTTGCGTGTGCGCAGGCACTGCATGAGGCCGGGGCGACGGTAGCGGTTGCTGCCACGTCGGATCGCATCCTCGAGCGTGCGACAGAGTTGGGCGAAGGTTCCAAGGGGTTCATCGCCGACCTCACCGACCCGGACCAAGTCGAACGCCTCGTCGGTGAGGTCGAGGCAGCGATCGGGCCGATCGACCTCCTCGTGAACAACGCGGGCATGACCAGCGTCACGGACGAAGAGGCATGGCTGTCGATCAGCGAAATGTCTCACGAGCAGTGGCGTAGCGGAATCATGCGCAATCTCGATACGGCCTTCCTGGTCACGCGCGCCGTGATGCCAGGCATGATGGCTCGCGGCTTCGGTCGCGTCGTCAACATCACGTCGACGTCTGGAACCACGTGCGCCATGCCAAACGAAGCCTCGTACGTCGCGGGCAAGGGCGGGATGCGGGGGCTCACATTGGCCGTGGCCGTCGAGACGGCGACATCGGGGGTCACCTGCAACGCCGTTGCGCCGGGCTGGATCCGCACACCTTCATCGCTGTCCCAAGAGTTGGAGTACGGCGAGCGGACGCCGATGGAGCGCCTCGGCGAGCCGGCCGAGATCGCAGCCGGTGTGGCGTTCTTCTGCACGCCGGCGGCGTCTTACATCACCGGTCAGACGTTGGTCGTCGACGGTGGAAACTCGATCCGCGAGGCCAACCCCGCCTGACTCCGGTTGCCGAGTTCGTTATGTACAGTGACCCGCACTGTCACTTCGGATCCGACGGGGGATCTATGTCTCAATCAGCGCTTTCTGATCTGCTACGACTTCGCCGCACCGCCATTGTGGTAGCTGTTGCCACGGCTGTTGCTGTCATGGCGCCGATCGCGGCTACCGCCGGGGTGGCGACCACGCCGACCATCACCGCTCCCGCCGACGGTGCGACCGTTGTGTCGTCGCCGATGCTGGTGAGCGCTGATAGTGGGGCCGCCTTCGTGCGGTTTGTCGTACTGGGTCAGGTCGAGCGTACGGTCGCGGTGTCGGGTGGCTCAGCGGTCACCGAGATCCCGGTGACGGGGCTCAGCGGCGGCGCCTCGCTCGATGCCTACGACTGCGACAGCTCGGTGTCGTGCGCCGCCACTCCCGCGAGTATCAACGTATTGGTCGACCTCAACGACCCCGTGATCATCGCCCCTGAGCGCAATAACGTGGTGGGCAACTCGGTTGCCGTCAAGGCACGGACCGTCTCGGGTGGTGCCCTTCGCT
>JBDTTS010000103.1:0-7676 GCA_039930525.1 Actinomycetes bacterium
TCGTCCTCAACATCAAAGAGCTGATCGTCAGCACCGAGCACGACGAGCCAGTCGTCATGTACCTGCGCAAGCAGGGCCCCGGTGTTGTCACCGCCGCCGATATCGCGCCGCCTGCCGGCGTCGAGGTGCACAACCCCGACCTCGTGCTCGCCACGCTCAACGGCAAAGGCAAGCTCGAGATGGAGCTCACCGTCGAGCGTGGACGCGGCTACGTACGCGCCGAGCTCAACAAGCAGGCCGGCCAAGAGATCGGGCGAATCCCGGTCGACTCGATCTACTCACCGGTCCTCAAGGTTTCGTACAAGGTTGAGGCCACCCGCGTCGAGCAGCGCACTGACTTCGACCGGCTTGTGATCGATGTTGAGACCAAGTCGTCGATGCGTCCCCGTGACGCCGTCGCGTCAGCCGGTAAGACGCTGGTCGAGCTCTTCGGGCTCTTCCGCGAGCTCAACGCCGAGGCCGAGGGTATCGACATGGGGCCGTCGCCGGCCGACGCCGCACTGGCAGCCGACATGGCGTTGCCGATCGAAGAACTCGATCTGACCGTCCGCTCGTACAACTGCCTCAAGCGTGAGGGCATCCACACCGTGGGTGAGCTCACGAGCCGCAGCGAGGCTGACTTGATGGACATTCGCAACTTCGGTGCGAAGTCGATCGATGAGGTCAAGGCCAAGCTGGTCGGCCTCGGGCTGGCACTCAAGGACAGCCCTCCCGGGTTCGACCCTTCGCAGATCGTCGAGACGTATGACGACGACGAGGGCTTCGTCGAGGACGAGCAGCTCTAGCCACCGCCTGACTGAAACGGAGAACGAGAAATGCCAAGCCCCACAAAGGGCCCGCGTCTTGGCGGCAGTCCGGCGCACGAGCGGCTCATACTGGCGAACCTCGCCACTGCGCTGTTCGAGCACGGTCGCATCACCACGACCGAAGCCAAGGCCAAGCGGGTTCGCCCGCTCGCCGAGCGACTGATCACTTTCGCCAAGCGCGGCGACCTCGCCTCGCGGCGTCGGGTGATGACGGTCATTCGCGACAAGAGCATCGTGCATGAGCTCTTCACCGAGATCGCTCCGACCTACGACAACCGTGAAGGCGGCTACACCCGCATCACCAAGATCGGGCCACGCAAGGGCGACAACGCCCCCATGGCCGTGATCGAGCTGGTCGAGCGTCTTGACGAGAGCAAGCGCAAGACCCGCGCGAGCAAACCGAAGAAGGCGACACCTGCTCCGGCGCCCGCCGAGGTCGACGCCGCCGATGACGAGGTCACTGACGAGAGCGTCGAGACTGAGTCGGAGGCGCCTGAGTCGGCAGATGTTGAGACGGCCGAAGAGTCGGCGCCAGCTGTTGAGGCTGACCCAGTTGTTGAGGCTGACGGGGCCAAGGAGTCCTGACGGAACCATCGCCTGTTCACGAGCCCGTTCCCTCTGAGGGGAGCGGGTTCGTGCGTTTGCGTCTTGATCTCGGTTACGACGGTTCGGCCTTTCATGGGTGGGCCAAGCAGCCCGAGCTGCGCACGGTGCAGGGGGTGCTCGACGACGCGCTCGCCGTCGTCTTGCGGCTTCCGGAACCGCCTGGCCTGACGGTGGCCGGTCGCACGGATGCAGGCGTCCACGCTCGCGGGCAGGTGGTGCATTGCGACGTGCCGCTGTGCGCATGGACGCAGAACGGTGAGCGCGTGCTGCACCGGTTGTCGGGGTTGCTGCCGGTCGATGTCCGGGTGCGGCAGGTGGTGCTGGCTCCGGCGGGTTTCGACGCCCGGTTCAGCGCGACGTCTCGGCGCTATGTCTACCGGCTCTGCAACGACCCCGTGGGGGTCGATCCGATCAGGCGATCAGACGTCGTATGGAATCGCCGCCGGCTCGACGTTGAGGCGATGAACACGGCGGCTGCTGCCTTGATGGGGGAGCACGACTTTGCGTCGTTCTGCCGGAGGCGTGAGGGAGCAAGCACCGTACGCACGCTGCGGGTGTTCGCCTGGAAACGTGACGACGCGAACCTGATCGAGGCGACGGTCATCGCTGATGCCTTCTGTCACAACATGGTGCGGTCGATCGTGGGTGCATGTGTGGCGGTAGGCGAGGGACGGCGTCCACCGGGGTGGGTAGGTGACGTCCTGGCTGAGGCCGAGCGGTCGTCATTAGTCACAGTGATGCCACCGCATGGCTTGACCTTGGAGGAGGTCACATACCCCCCGGACGCCGAGCTCGCGACGCGAGCTGCGGCGTCCAGGCGGTATCGCGGGTGAGTCAGCCGATCAGCTCGTTGATGATGTCGCAGCCGTCGACCTGGAAGGACTGGAAGTTGCCTGACGTTCTGACGAGCTCGCCGGAGATGAACTCACCGCCAGTCTGCGAATCGCCGAGGGTGTCGAAGACGTATTGCTCCACGACATTGCCGGTGTCGCGGTAGCGAACTGCGCCCGTCTCGTCACGGATGGTCTCCCACACGCCGCTCTCCTTGGTCTGATAGGTGACCACCGGACCGCTCTCATCCACGATGGTGGCTGGCAGCTCGCGGAAGTTCGTGTGCCAATCAGAGGTGAAGTAGGCGCCGGTCTGGACGTTCGTGTAGGTGCCGTGGTAGGTCGCTTGTTGCTTGACTCGGAAGAATTGTCCGTTGGTCTGCTTCGTGCCTTTGCTGATCGAGTACTTGCCGTAGATGCGGAAGTCCTCTCTGACCTCGAAGCCGCAGTCGTCGAACGTCTCGCTGCCGCTGTCATCGAAGGTTCCCGACTCCAGTTGTCCAGCGCTGGCCGCCGGTACGGCGACAAGAGTGAGTGCGGCAACGCTGGCTGCGATCAGCGTCGACATAATGCGCGGTGCGGTCTTCATAAGTGCTCCCTCGGTGTGGTGACTACTTGTTGTTGATGACGATCGAAGCGAGGAGGTCGTCTACGCCCTGCTGGACCACGGGGTCGTCAGGGGTCGGAGATATTGCCGTGATGGCGAGCGGATCAGAATTCTCGAAGTAGATGACGGTCCAGCGGAACATGGCGTCGTTTGCGGTGATGGCAAGCGGTGGTGAGCCGGCCGCCCTAGAGAGCGGCAGGAGGTGGAGTCCGTCCCCGTTGGCCTTCGGTGACAAGGACAGGTCAACCTTTGTTCCAGCCCAGGCAAAGTCTGGTCCGTCGACGCCAAACCGGCCAGAAGGGGTCACCTCGGGGTGGGTTGTCATCCAGATGACGGGGTCTTCCTTGAGCGGTTCCAGTTTCTGCGAGGCCGGGTCGTAGACCCTGCGGGGCACGAGCATCAACATCCGAATCCCAGGGGATCCGTCCGCGGGACGCATCTCGACGTACCCGCGGTTGCTGACGACGTCCCATCCTGGGGGAGCCATGGCAGTCATGGGCGCCCCGAGCTTTTCTCCGACCAGCGTTCGGTGGGGGGCGTCGACCGGTGGTGCCGGGTCTGCTGAGCGCCGCAGTTCGCCGCTAAGGGACCATCCCATGATCAGGACGATGATCGCGGTCACGATCACCAGGGTCGGCCCCAGCCCACGACGCCTCCGGGTGCGATCGGTCGTCTGGCGAAGGGCATCGTCGAGGTCGAGGTCGCAAGTGGCCGAGAGAAGCCTCTGGCTGGCCTGGCGGGCGAGCGTGTCGATCGACATCAGTCCACCCCGCCATCAAGTGCCTCAAGGCCGAGTCGTGTGGTGAGCTTCTGTCGTCCGCGGTGGAGGTGGGTCTTGGCCGTGCCGGTGGAGATCTCAAGCGTCGAGGCCACGTCAGCCACGCTCATGTCGTATCCATAGAACAGAGCGATGACTTGGGCTTGTCGCCGGGGAAGCCGGCGGACTTCGGACCAGAACAGCTCGTCGCTCGCTTCCAACGCCGGAGCACTCCCCTGTGGTGCTCCGGTGCGTAGAAGTGCACGGGTCTCGGCCATGCGGCGTCTGACCCACGAAACGGCCAGATTTGAACAGGTTCGCCTGAGATAGGCGGTCGGATTCTCGATCGAGGTGTCCTTTGTGAGCCGTTTGTGAAGATTCAGCATCGCCTCTTGGGCGATGTCCTCTGCCGTCTCGCGCGAGCCCGTCAACCCCCAGGCAATAGCAACCAGGCCCCGGTACTCCCTCCGGAAGAGGGTTCCGAAGGACTCGACGTCGGACAACTGCACCGCGGGTTCGCCGACGACGTGCGGCGCGTCATCGGAGACGTCCAAGGCTCCCCCTTCCAGCGGAGGGTCTTGTTTCAGGTGCACATCATGTAGTCGCTCTGGTGAGCTTCCTCGGTTGACAGGGAAATGGAGGAGTTTCGTTGTGATCATCAGGCATGTGAGGCCGGGTGGCAACGATGAGCTCAGCAGCCGTGCACCCTTGCCTCCAATCCGCTGGCACGGTGCCTCCGAACAGGGGGTGACAGAGCGGTTACGACGAGTGGGGTGATGGGTATGGCTGGCGGTGCGATGCCATCTCGGGCCAGACTGCACCTTGTGCCCGACCTCCCGGCTGAGTCCGACGCCCCAAAATCCCTCGACTCGGGCACTTCTGCCCGGCGTCAGCTTGATCCACTGCTGCTGAGAGTGGCGAAGGGTGATGACGGAGCGTTCGCCGAAGTCTTTGATGTCGTCACTCCTGCGGTCTTCGGCCTGGCCAAGCGGGTGCTCCGCCAGGCTGAGCACGCCGAAGAGGTGGCGCAGGAGGTGCTGCTGGAGGTCTGGCAGCAGGCGCCACGCTTCGATCCCGCTCGAGGATCAGGCTTTGCCTGGGTCATGACCATGGCGCACAGACGAGCCGTGGACCGGGTGCGGGCGACGCAGGCGGCGTCCGACCGCGAGGTACGCGATGGACGTCGTTCACCTGCTCGTGATCACGACCAGGTCGCCGAGGCCGTTGAAGGACGACTCGATGCCGAGGCCGTGCACGACTGCATCGACGCCCTCACCGACATTCAGCGCGAATCGGTCACGCTGGCCTATTTCGGCGGCTTTACCTATCCCGAGGTGGCCGAGCAGCTGCAGACACCGCTGGGCACGATCAAGACGCGCATGCGCGATGGCTTGATCCGGCTGCGCGACTGCCTGGGGGTGACGGCATGAACCAAGACCTGCACGCGCTCGCTGCCGCTTTCGTGCTTGACGCCCTTGACGCGGGCGAGGCGGCCGAGTTCGAGGCGCACCTTCCCGGTTGTGACGTCTGCATGCTCGATGTTCGTGAGATGAGTGAGACAGCGGCTGCATTGGCTCTCACGGCTTCGCATGCCCCGCCAGGAGGATTACGGTCGGTCGTCTTGGCCAATGCGCGCCAACTGCCGCAGGAGCGGTCCGCTGATGAGGCCGACGTTGTTGACCTCACGGCCCGTCGGGAAAGACGATCTGCTCCGCGCTGGCTGGCCGGAGTCGCGGCGGCCGCGGTGGTTGTGGCTGGCGCTCTTGGCGCCACGACGTATCAGGCCAACCAACGGGCCGACGAGGCACAGATCGCCTCTGAGCAGATTGCTACCGTGCTGGCTGATCCGAATGTGATCGTGGAGCGCGCCGCCATCAGCGGTGGTGGTGACGGCTCTTTCGCCATGTCGCCTTCGAGCGGCGATGCGGTCTTCTTGACCGCGGGGCTGCCCGATGCAGGGGCAGATCGGACTTACCAGTTGTGGGCGATCGACGAAGCCGGTGCGACGTCCGTCGGCCTGCTTGAGCCAGATGCGGGCAGCGCCGCCCAACTCGTCGAGATGCCCGATGGGGCGGCGGCCTTCGGTATGAGCGTGGAACCCGCCGGAGGGTCGCCGAATCCGACGACCGATCCCGTGCTGCTGGTCGAACTCCCCGCCTGACGGCTCACTGCGGGCTTGTTTGCAGACCAATCCGGACCAACGACGGCTCCGAATGAGCCGTGTGCCGCCGATCCGGCGGTGCGCCCGCTTCGATTCGGAGGATCTGATGCAACCCCCAACCCCAAGCACGAACCGCGCCTCTCGGCGTCGTCGTGCTGCTGCAACCCTGGCTAGCGGTGCCCTGCTCGCCGGCGTCGGCGTGGTGGGCCTGGCGCCCGGCGGCGCCGTGGCGTCCAGCCACCGCGAGGCACCGTTGATCAGCGGCATGCCGCAGTACGACGGCACCGACCTGTACGCGTTCGTCAGTCCAGATGCACCCAAGAAGACGACGATCATCGCGAACTGGATCCCGTATGAGGAGCCATCGGGTGGTCCGAACTTCTATCCGTTCGCGACCGACGCCCAGTACGACGTGCGCATCGACAACGATGGAGACGCCAAGGCCGACCAGGTCTATCGCTGGGAGTTCACCAAGAACGTGCTCAACGGCGACACCTTCCTTTACAACACCGGTCCGGTCACCAGCTTGGACGATCCCGACCTCAACGTGCGTCAGCGCTACACACTGACGCGTAAGAACATAGGCGGAAAGTCGACGGTACTGGCTAAGGGCCGGGTTGCCCCTAGCCACACGGGAACGGCGTCGATGCCCGACTACGCGCAGCTGCGTGACGACGCCATCGGCGAGGTGTTCAACGGCAAAGGCAAGGTCTACGCTGGCCAGGCCGACGACCCGTTCTTCCTTGACCTTCGTGTGTTCGACCTGCTCTACGGTGGCGACCTATCAGAGGTTGGCAACGACACACTCGCCGGCTACAACGTGAACAGCGTTGCCATGCAGGTGCCGTCGAAGAAGCTCGTCGAAGGCGAAGACCCGGTGTTCGGTGTCTGGACGACCACGCGGAAGCGTACGGCGTCCGGCGGCTGGTCGAAGATGTCACGGCTCGGCAACCCGCTCGTCAACGAGGTCGTCATCCCGTTGAAGGACAAGGATGGCTTCAACGCGAGCAACCCGGTGGACGACCCGCAGTACCTGTCGTACGTGACCGACCCGGAGCTTCCGAAGCTGATCGAGGCCATCTACGGCATCGAGGCCCCGGAGACACCGCGTAACGACCTGGTGTCGGTGTTCCTCACCGGCGTCGATGGTCTGAACCAGCCGGCGAAGCTCAAGGCTCCAGGCGAGATGCTTCGTCTGAACACCTCGATCGCTCCAGCTGAGAACCCAAACCGTCTCGGCGTGATCGGCGACGACACCGCTGGTTACCCGAACGGACGCCGTCTGGCCGATGACGTCATCGACATCTCACTGCAGGTCGTCGAGGGCGAGCTGGTCGGATCACCGAATGACCTCGGTGACGCGGTTGGCCAGAACGACAAGGAGTTCGGCGACACGTTCCCCTACATCGCTCTGCCGCACGACGGTTCGGTGGGCGGATACAGCGCAAAGAACAGTTCGTACTCGCCGCTCGATGGTGGGTCGGACGCTGCGAACAGCAGCACCGCCTCAGCAGGGGTTGCAACCGAGAACGCCAATGGCATCTCGGTGGCAGCTGCGGCACTCGGCTTCTTGGCCATGGTGGCCGGCGCGGTGATGTTCCGCCGCTCCGCCTCCGTCAAGAGCTGACGAAGGTCCCTCTCCAGGGGGTAACGCCTGGGTCGTCCCGAGACATCGGGGCGACCCAGGCTCCCCGGCGAAGCCCACGCCACCACTAGAGACAGGAACTGTCGTGCCAGCCTCTCGCACCGCCCAAGCATCAGTCGTCCTCGCCCTTGCTGGCCTGATGACGGTTGGGGCAACGCTCCTTCCGATTGATCTCGGAGCCTCGGCCGACCGACCGACCCAGGACGCGCGTACGCAGTCTGCCGCCGCAGCGTTCACTCCCACCGGCAATCTGACCGACCAGGT
>JBDTTS010000104.1:0-7639 GCA_039930525.1 Actinomycetes bacterium
TGGACGAACTGGGTGAGGTAGAAGAACATCCCGAACATCGCTGCCCCGATGATCAGCATGACGCCATAGGCACCGGCTCGGTTCCGGTTCTCGAATATCCGTAGTGGCATCAGCGCGTGCCGGCTCCGCGCCTCGAGAAAGACGAAGACGACGAGCAGCACGATGGACAGCGAAATGATCGCGAGGTTGGTGGTGTCGGTCCATGCCTGGTTCGCCGGGTCGGCCACTCCTGCGGTGGCGTTTTCGGCAACATCGGTGGCAACGCGGGTGAGCCCATAGACCAGCAGGGCGAGACCGGACGTTGCCGCAATGGCTCCTGGCAGGTCGAACTTGCCGGTGTGGCGTTCGGTCTCGGTGAGGGCGCGGGGTGCAACCAGTGCGATGAACAGCCCGATCGGAACGTTGACAAACATCACCCAGCGCCAGTCCCACTCGGTGAGGATTCCGCCGAGGATGAGGCCAACGGCAGCTCCAGCGCCGGACATGGCGGCATACACACCCATGGCACGGTTCCGCTCTTTGCCTTCGGGAAACTCCGTAGCGATGAGCGAAAGGGCAGTTGGCGCGGCGATCGCTGCCCCGAGGCCCTGGATCGCCCGGAACACCAGCAGCGAGGCTTCGCTCCAAGCAAACCCACCTCCGAGCGAACCCAGGGTGAAGAGCAGGATTCCGAAGATGAAGACTCGACGCCGGCCAAGGATGTCACCGGCGCGTCCACCGAGCAGCAAGAAGCCACCGAAGGCCAGGGTGTATGCCGTGAGCACCCACTGCAGGTTTGCCTGCGAGAAGCCGAGATCCTTCTGAATGCTCGGCAGGGCGATGTTCACAATGGTGGCATCCAGGATCACCATCAACTGCGCGGTGCAGATCACGATGAGCGCCAGCGTGAGGTTCTTGGGCGGGTGCGCGTGCTCTTCGGTGCCGACGGTCTTCTCGGGGCTGGACATGAAACTCCTTGAGGTGGGGTGGGGGAGCGGATGAGGTTCTAGGGGGTGTTGGTCGACGCCGTCAGGAGGGGCAGCCACACGTCGTCGACCAGTCGGGTCAGGTAAGCCTCGTCAACGGGGTGCGGAGTGAGCAGGTGACGGAAGACCAACATGGCAGGTGCGGCGTCCACAAGGAAATGAATATCAGTGGCCTCTGAGACCTCGCCCCGGGCCTGGGCTCGCTGCAGGATTGCGATGGCCTTGCTGCGTTTGGCATCGACGACCTTTTCGAAGAACGCAGTCGCCAACTCGGCGTCGGTGCTGCAGGCCGACACCATCCCGCGCATGACGCAGAGCTGGTCTTGAGCCTCATCGGTGCGCTTGCCGGCGAGCAGACTCAGCAGGTCGCCCCTCAGCGTGCCGGTGTCCGGGACCGCATCCTCACCCTCGCCCCGCATCTGCCGAATCGCGGCGACGACAAGCTCGGCCTTGTTGGGCCAGTGCCGATAGAGGGTGGCCTTGCTGGCGCCTGCGCGCTTGGCGACGGCGTCCATGGTCATCCGGTCGTAGCCGACGTCCTGCAGTTCGGCGATCGCTGCGTCGAGGATCTCGGCGTGCCGCGCAACGTCTGAGCGTCGCAGTCGTGACACCAAGGCTTGCGGGGTCACTGGCGCTCCTTCGGTTGACCTGCGAAACGATACCGTTTCGTTTCGCGAAGAACCTAGCGCCCTGATCGATGGGCGTCAACCCCGAGCGCCCTTGCGCGCCTTGCCGACTGTGCTGGTTGACTGACACGCATGTCACATGCGGATTTGGTCTTTGTCGGGGGTCGCTACTTCACCGGGCTCGGTCGCCCGCCCGAAGAGGGGGCCGTCGCCGTCACCGATGGCCGGATCGTGGCGATCGGACCTGACGACGACGTGCGAGCATTGTCCGGGCCAAAGACCGAGGTCATTGGCATCGATGGCGGCCTGCTGACGCCCGGGTTTCAGGACTCCCACGTGCACCCGGTGTACGGCGGTACCCAGATGTCCCAGTGCGATCTGCACGACGTCGTAACCTCTGACGAGAGCGTGGCGGCCGTCGCCGCCTATGCGACGGCGAACCCCGAGCGGCCCTGGGTGCTTGGTGGTGGATGGTCGATGGAGGCCTTTCCTGGCGGCACGCCGACCAAGGAGTTGTTGGACGCCGCTGTGCCCGATCGCCCGGTCTTCCTCCCCAATCGCGACGGACATAGCGGGTGGGTCAACTCTGCCGCGCTCGATGCCGCCGGTGTCACTCGCGACACTCCTGATCCTGGTGACGGCCGGATCGAGCGCGACGCCGATGGGGAGCCGACCGGATGCCTGCACGAAGGAGCCATGTCGTTGGTCAGCGGGCTGGTGCCGCCGCCGACCGATGCCGACTACGACCAGGCACTCGACGTGGCGCAGCAGTACCTCTTCTCGCTAGGGATCACCGGCTGGCAGGACGCCATCGTCGGAGAGGTCAACGGGCGCCCCGACAACCTTGATGCCTATCTGCGCGGGGCGCGGGACGGCCGGCTCAAGGCGCGCGTTGTTGGCGCGTTGTGGTGGGACCGTGGGCGCGGGCTCGAGCAAGTGTCAGAGCTGGTCGAACGGCGGGCAGCTGGCCAGGCCGGTCGCTTCAGAGCCACCAGCATCAAGATCATGCAAGACGGCGTTGCCGAGAACTTCACCGCAGCGATGACGTCGCCGTATCTCGACGCGTGTGGATGCCAGACGCAGAACGACGGGTTGTCGTTTGTCGACCCGACAGTTCTGGACGAGGCTGTGGTGGCGCTCGACGCCGAGGGTTTCCAGGTGCACTTCCACGCGCTCGGAGATCGCGCAGTGCGTGAAGCGCTCGACGCCATTGAGGCGGCGCGCAAGGCCAACGGGATGAACGACCTTCGCCATCACCTAGCCCACCTGCAGGTGGTGCACCCCGACGACATTCCGCGCTTCGCTGAGCTTGGTGCCGCAGCCAACATTCAGCCGCTGTGGGCGTGTCATGAGCCGCAGATGGATGAGCTCACGATTCCGTTCCTCGGTGAACCACGGTGGCGGTGGCAGTACCCGTTCGGGGCGCTGGAGCGTGCCGGAGCGCGTCTGGTGGCTGGCAGCGACTGGTCGGTCAGCAGTCCTGACGTCATGTGGGGCGCGCACGTCGCGGTGACCCGGATGCCGCCACCTGATGGCGACGAGCATTCGGGCAAGGACGTCTTCCTGCCTGAGCAGGCGCTCTCACTGGAGTCGGCGCTGACTGCGTATACGCAGGGCACGGCCTGGGTGAACCACCTTGACCACGAGACCGGCACCCTCGAGGTCGGCAAGCTCGCCGACCTCACGCTGCTCGAGCGTGATCCATTCGCTGGCGACCCGAGCGACATCGGCACCACAAAGGTGGCCCAAACCTTCATCGAAGGTGAACGCGTCTACGCCAGCTAACTACCTGCCCGCCGAGAGTCCCCTTGGGTGACACAATTTCGCGCCGAATGTGGAGCTGGTGGACGCTTTACGACGTCGAGTGTGCCGTGGCGTCGAGCCGATCGCGCAGCCAA
Source organism: Actinomycetes bacterium (assembly GCA_039930525.1). Lineage (GTDB taxonomy): Bacteria > Actinomycetota > Actinomycetes > JAHEKZ01 > JAHEKZ01 > JAHEKZ01. Next base: position 3,490 of record JBDTTS010000104.1, read on the forward strand.
CGTGCGCCGCGCACCTGCGCACCCTCGTCCTGAACCCGGCGCCGCAGTTCGCGGTCGCTCGTGACGACCAGTACTTCTGCGCCATCACCGGTCAGCACGGCCGAGCTGGCGACTATGGCGTCGTCACCTGAGCCATCGGCCACAACCGCTGTGACTGGTGGAGGGATGGTGGCCGATCGCGCAGCCCCTTCAATGATCAGGTGAACGGCCGTCACAACTCCCGACACCTCACCGTCGCGGACCGTTGTGGTGACCAGCTGGCCCAGTCGCTGCGCCAGCCGTTCAGCCGCGCCTGCTCGGTCCTTCCACCACCCGTCAGGAACCGATCCCACGACGTTGGCAGCGTCGACGACGAGAACGAGCGCGGGTAGTCGGACCTGCGGCCAGGTATGGCCAAACCCGGGGTGCAGCGTGAGCGCATCGACTGAGTCGGCCGCGACCCACCGAAGCTCGGCCGACTCCTCGTTGGGAACGGTGTCGAGAGCGGTCGCGCTGTCGGCGTACACGGTCGTGTAGCTCCAACCTCCGTGGTCGTCGACGGTGGTGTCACCGATTCGAACCTGGGCTGCATCGATCTCGGTCTCTTCAACTGCCTCACGAACCGCTGCCTGCTCGACGGTCTCGTGGCTGTCGCGGGCCCCACCCGGCAGCCCCCAGGTGCCCCCGTGATGGCACCACTCGGCACGGTGCTGCAACAGGACGCGCAGTCGACCATCAGAGTCGACCGTATGCAGCAGCAGACCTGCTGCTCCGTGCAATCCCCAATGGCGATGGCCCAGATCGCACTCGACCCAGCCGTTACCGTCGCGTTCCATGGCTCTTGGCTATCACGTGGACGCCGGCCGGACCAGGCGGGACGACACGAACTAGGCGAGATCCCACCAGAGAGTGGCTGCCGGCTCGGGTTCTTCGGCCCCGCACGCGCGATAGAAGGCAACGGCTGTGTCGTTGCGGGCTTCGACCGGAACCCACATGCCGACGCACCCGGTTTCACGAGCCACGGTCACGAGGCCGTCGACTAAGGCCCGACCGACACCTCGGCGGCGATAGGCACTGTCGACCCCCAGCTCGTAGAGCATCATCTCGAGAGCCTTGTCGGGGTGAGAGACCTCGATCCCGGTGACGAATCCAGCTGGATGTTCGTCGACGTGCGCGATCAACAGGTGGTGGCCGTCCTTCTGCAGGAACTGCCGTGTCCAGGCATCTCGTGGCGCGGTGTCGAAGAGGTGAGACGCAGCAAGCACGAGGTCGGCTCGATGGGGGGCAATCCGTTGAATCTTCATGTGACCGAGGGTAGGCCGCTACTGGTCGAGCAACTCGCGCTCGACGACACCGCGCAGCGCGGCGCGTAGCTGCCAGCGGTTTTCGAGTGAGGGTTGAAGCAACACCTGGAGGCCAAGCCCGTCAAAGAGGCCCGCGAACCGGAGGGCGAAGTCGGCAGGATCGGCGTCGAGCGAGAACTGACCTTGGCGCTGTCCGTTGCGGACGATCGTCTCGATCATGCCGACCCAGCGGGTGTAGATCTCGTGGTTGCGGGCCCGCAGTTCATCGCGGCGTCGTGCCTCGTTCCAGAACTCCAGCCAGATCGCCCACTCATCGGCCACGTCAGCGTCGGGGATCTGCAGATCGATCAAGCGGAGCAGCTGTTCGCGAGGCTCTCCCAGAGCGACGAGCTCAGCCCGATGGCGCGCATGCGAGCGTTCGGAGGCGTGCTGCAACGCGGCGTCGAGGACGTCAACCTTGGTGGGGAAGTAGTAGTGCACGGTGCCGGTGCTGGTGCCGGCCCGTTTGGCGATGTCTGAGACCCGCGCCGCGGCGTATCCCCGCTCGACGACGACAGCCACTGCGGCGTCCAGGATGACGCGTTGTCGATCTTCATCGGGAGTCTCGGGCACTGGGGCATACTAACTGACGCATCAGTTGTTCCTCAAGTCTCCTCGACACCAACCGTTTCACCTGCTGAAACTTCTTTCTTGATTCAGTTGACTGACGCGTCAGATGGAAGGCATGATACGAGCCACACACCCGTGGAGGACTCATGCTGCGCGACCTGCCGACCGAACTGCTGCCCCTTACTGATGAGCAGCAGGCGATCGTCGAGCTCACGCGATCGTTCGCTGAGCGCGAGATTCGGCCGATCGCTCGAGAGGTCGATGAGGCCGACATCGAGACGCCATGGGGCATTTGGCACAAGGCCGCCTCGATCGGCCTGACCGGCTTCATGCTGCCTGAGGAGTATGGCGGCGGGGGCTTCACCGACACCTTCAGTCAATGTCTGGTGCAAGAAGAGCTCTGTGCCGGTGACCCCGGGATTGGCAACCTGGTGGCGTCGAACGGCTTCTTCGCGCATCCAGTGATGGAACTGGGCAACCCCGAGCAGAAGCAACGCTGGCTCACTCCCCTCGCACAGACCGATACGCCGATGACGTCGCTGGCTGTCACCGAGCCTGAGGTCGGCTCTGACTCAGCGGCTATGACCACCAAGGCGGTCAAGGTCGACGGCGGCTACCGGCTCAGCGGTCAAAAGACCTGGATCAGCAACGGCGGGTCGGCAGAGTTCTACGTGGTGTTCGCCAAGACCGACCCGAGCCAGCGGTCCAAAGGGGTCACCGCCTTCATGATGCGCAAAGGCGTCGAAGGACTCACTTTTGGGCAGCCCATGAAGAAGATGGGTCAGCGTGCGCTCGTCAACACTGAGCTCTTCCTCGACGACGTCTTCGTGCCCGACGAGGATCGGCTGGGCGAAGAGGGCCAGGGTTTCTACGGCCTCATGCGCACCTTCGACGCCTCGCGCGCGATCCTGGGGGCGGCTGCCACGGGCGCGGCGAGGGCTGCCACCGAGTACGCGTTGGAGTACGCGCAGCAGCGCACACAGTTCGGCAAGCCGATTATCGAGCACCAAGCAGTGGCCTTCCGGCTGGCCGACATGGCCACCCGCGTCGAGACGTCGCGCCTTCTGGTCTGGCGAGCCGCAAAGCGCCTGGACGCCGGCCTTGACTCAGCCGCGATCTGCGCCCAGGCCAAGCTCGTGGCGTCCGAGGCCGCGATGTTCTGCACATGGGGGGCCGTCCAGACCCTCGGTGGTTGGGGCTATTCGCGCGAGTTTCTCGTCGAGAAGTGGATGCGAGACGCCAAACTGGAAGAGATCGAAGAAGGCACGTCCGACATCCAGCGACTGATCATCTCTCGCAGGTTGGCCGCTTCACCAACGATCGGGGCACTTTCATGACCGGAGGACTTTCATGACAGAGGGCAGCACCACGAGCGCTGTTGACCCGCAGCAGTTCGCCGGCAAGGTGGCGATCGTCACCGGCGGGGGCAGCGGCATCGGCCTCGGCATCGCCCATCGGCTGGCGGCCGGTGGTGCCTCGTTGGCCTTGATCGGGCGCAACCCCGACAAGCTGGCAAAGGCACAGTCAGAGATCTCAGCGGCCCACATCACCACGCGCTCACTTGACGTTCGCGACCATGAGGCTGTTGGCGAGGCGTTCAGCTCGGTCGCCGACGAGCTCGGCGGCCTGCATATGCTGGTCAACAACGCTGCTGGCAACTTCGTGGTGCCGGCAGAAGAGATGAGCCCAGGTGGGTTCAAGGCGGTCGTCGACATCGTCCTCAACGGGAGTTTCTATTGCTCGCGAGCGTTCGCGCGCATCGTGAAGGAGCAGGAGTCCGGCGGTTCAGTGCTCAACGTGATCGCCACGTACGCATGGACGGGTCACCCCGGCGTCGTCCACAGCGCTGCGGCCAAGGCTGGCGTGCAGGCGATGACCCGCACGCTAGCGGTCGAGTGGGCGCGCTTCGGCATTCGGATCAACTGCATCGCGCCAGGGCCGACCGAGACCGAGGGCGCAGGTGCCGCGTTGTGGCCCACCGAAGAAGATCGGCAGAGCTTGACCAACTCTGTGCCGCTCAAGCGCTTCACTACCCCTGAAGAGGTGGCGACCTCGGCCGCTTATCTGCTCTCTGACGACGCTGCCTACATCACCGGCGACACCTTGGTGGTTGACGGCGGCCAATGGCTCGGCAAGCAGGTGTACGGATTCTCGGCAGCGCCGTCGTGGTGACCGCTGCACCCCAGCTGCCTCGACTCATCGATGTCACAGGGGGAGAGGTGGTGGTCGCCGCACTGGCACTGCACGACGTCAGGCTG
>JBDTTS010000105.1:0-7617 GCA_039930525.1 Actinomycetes bacterium
TGCCGCCAGGTACACCGATTCGGACCGAGCGCCCTCTACCTGTTGGACCACGACGAGTCCAACCTGCACCGCACCCTGCTCGAAATGCACGGTGAAGCGATGCTCGACGGCGACGACCTCGTGATCGCCGACATCCGCGACCAGTCTCGGATCGAGCAAATCTTCCGCGACCTCCGCCCCGAGGTCGTCTTCCACGCGGCAGCGCACAAACACCTCCCCTTGCTCGAGCAACACCCGTGCGAGGGAGTGAAGACAAACGTTCAAGGCACAGCGAACCTGGTGCGATGCGCGCTGGGCCACGGCGTCGAACGATTCATCCTCATCTCCACCGACAAGGCCGCCGATCCCACGTCGGTTCTCGGTGCCACCAAACGCCTCGCCGAGAGTGTCGTCCGCTCCTATGCCTCCGGATCCTCTGGATTCGCCTCGGTGCGCTTCGGCAACGTCCTGGGAAGCCGCGGTTCCCTGCTCGCCGTTCTGGCCGAGCAGATCGCCAGCGGCCGATCCGTCACGATCACCCACCCCGACGTCACCCGCTTCTTCATGACCATCGAGGAAGCCGTTGGGCTCGTTCTCGAAGCAGCACGGATGGCCGATCAGGGTGAGACGTTCGTCCTGGACATGGGAAGCCCAGTCCGCGTCATGGACCTGGTGGAGAACTTCGCGAAGCAGGTTCACGCGGCCGACCTGGACGTGCGGTTCACCGGCTTGCGACCCGGCGAGAAGCTGCACGAGCAGTTGTTCAGCGAAAGTGAGGTCTGTTCCCCAACAGATCATCCCCGCATCTTCTCCGCGCGTATCTCGCCAGAAGATGGCATCCGCGACACGCTCAGCGCGCTCGATGCGGCGGCTAGTGTCAACCAGGTCGACCGAGTCCGTCAGCTGCTCTCTCAGGGCGTTTCCGGCTATTCACCGGCTGAAGGTGCTCCGCAACATCTGGCAGCTTCGCCGTACCCGGATGACTACTGACATGCCAGAGGTGACCACAACCCGTCGCGATCACGCGTCTGAGCACGCGCACGCACCTTCCCGTGGACACGTGCGCGGAGCTGGTCTCACCTTGCAGTGGACAGCATCCGGCGGTTTGGCGCGCACCCTGGCCACTGTCTCGCGTGAGGGACCCGTCGCTCACCCGGACATTGTCGTGGAGCAGGCACCGCCTCCCGACGAGTTCTTCGAACTCCCGCAACGGGTCGGGCGCTCTGCACGGGTCGCCGCGCCCGGACGGGCGCTGCTGACGAACACCGGAAGCTCAGGGCTCGACGTCGCCTGGCACCCCCGGTCCGACCGACAGGTCCAGAGTCTGACTGTCCAGCAGAACCGCCCACTTCGGGACCGGGTGTTGAGCTGGGTCGCGCCACAACGTTCGCGTGCCCTTGTCGCGCAGTCAGCCATCCTCTACCCCTTGCTGACAGCGGCACACCTGCAAGGAGACACCCCTTTTCATGCCGGCCTGATTGTGGTCGATGGCGCGGCCATCGTTGTCATCGGTGCAAGTGGCGTGGGCAAGTCGACCCTGGCAGATCACGAAGAGCGTGCCGGTTCGGTCGTGCTGAGCGACAACCTCATCGTGTGGAGCCCCTCTGAAGGGATGTGCCACGGAGTTCAGGAGCCTCGACGCCTGGCCGGCTCCACCGGCCGCCGGGCCACCGGCGGTCGCCGAGAGCAGCCACCGTCCAATGCAGCGGGCGGTTCAGCAGCACCCCGCGCTGTTGTGGTGCTGGCGCGCTCCGCTGCCCACGGAACCCCGCAGGCACGCACCGCATCGCCGAATGAAACCGCCGCGCTACTGGCAGCTGGCACCTACACGGCCGGCGAGTTGCGTCGGCTCTGGTCGTTTCTCGCCACGGTGTCGCTGGCTGCCGGTCGCCCAGCTCACCCCCAGATCACATCCGTCGCGAACGAACTCTGCCTGTCAGTTCCGTGCTGGTCCTTGGACCTCGGGAATCGCCCAGGGCCGTGGCTCACCGAGAACGTCGAACGACTGACGAAGGGAACGCAAGCATGGACCTGAAAATCCTGGCATCGGAGGAGTCGCAGACGCTTCGGGTCTTCGACGACGAGTCGCTGCGAGCTGACCCCGCTGCGCTCCGACAACTGGCCGAGGGCGTCGGTGGCGCCGACCTCGTCGCGTCCCCGGTGGTCCTGCCGGACTTCCATCACAAGAAGAACCAAGAGATGCCGTCGAGTATCGCCGTAGCGACGGCCGACTCGATCCGGCCCACCCTGACCAGCTCTTCCGTCAACTGCGGAATGGCCCTGCTGGCGCTCAACACCGAACGCCCCTCGGGCGCCGCCCTCGACGCGTTCTTCCGTTCCGTCCGCGAACGGTACCCCGTTCCCCCCAGCAATCGTTCCGAGCTGCCACGCCAGGACGTGGTGCGTGCAGCCGCGGAGGGCGCTGCCTTCGGCGCTGAACGATACGGGGTCGACGATGCGGATCTGGAGCGTGTCGAGCTCGATGGACGCGTCGACCTCACGCCGTACGGCGGACACGAGCGTTTGACCAAAGACCTGCCGTGGCTGGCGTTTCAGCTCGCTCGACTCCGGTTCGGAACCGTTGGTCCGAGCAACCACTTCGTCGAGCTGCAGGAGGTAGAAGAAGTCTTCGACGAACCAACCGCGCGGCTCCTAGGGATATCTCAGGGCCAACTGACGCTGCAGTACCACTGCGGCGGGGGTGCCCTGGCCGGCCAGATTGGTCGGATGTTCGGACGTCGCCGCAACTACCCGAAGCATCTGCGGATGGCCATGGCCGTCCAAAAGCCCATGATGCACCTGGCCTCGGCCAGGTCTCGAGCACAGCTTCAGGAACGTTGGGCCCTCTATTTCCAGGACGGTTGCCCGCCCGTCTCACGCACCAGCGACGAGGGACGTCGGTTGATGCTGGCCAACTCGGCAGCCATGAACTACGGGTTCGCCTTCCGCATGGCCACCTACGCGGCGTTGCGTCAGCTGGCCGTCGATGCTTTCGGCGGCACTCCTGGACGACTCGTCGTCGACTCCCCGCACAACTCGGTCTATGAAGAAACCGTCAACGGCGAGAGCGCGATCGTGCACCGGCACAACAGCTGCCGCGCCTACCCCGCCGACCAGATGCGCCAGGGAACGGTCTTTGCCGAGACCGGGCAGGCGGTACTCATCCCTGGAACGCACCGGACCTCGTCGCTGTTAGCCGTGACCGGTCCGCAAGCAGCCGACAGTCTCTACTCCGCATGCCACGGCACGGGCACGGTGATCCAGCAGTTCGTGGACAGCGGGAAGTCGGGACCCGACCCCCTTGGTCGTGCGACCCGGCGGTACCGCTACAACGACGCCGAACCCACCGTTGACCTGCACCATGACGACATCGGAATCGACCATGCGACGTCGATTCTCAGTGGATACGGGCTGGTCCGGCCCGTGGCCCGGCTGCGCCCGATGGCGGTGCTGCACTGATGCTGTCCAGCCTCGACGCCATGACGCTCGACGACTTCCTGTCCGCCAACGAAGCCGAAGTCGTCGACACCCAGCACGCTGAGTGGCCCGGCGTGAGAAATCTCAACCTGCAAGACCCGGCGGGCAACCGCTGGCTGGCTGTGCTTTGCGGCAATGCCGAGGCAGCTGAGGTCGCACAACGCGAGGGCCGGGTACTCGATCGGATCCAGGAGTTCCGGCCGGACCTGTGTCGCACCGTGCCGAGGGTCATCGCGCGCATCCAGTACCGGGGCGCGCCCAGCCACGTCCTCACCGACCAGCAAGCGGTTCCCATCGTCGACCAGGCCCTCTTTGCCGAGTTCGCATTCACCTGGCTCACCGCTCTGTGGAGCGCCAGCGCGACCGTTGAACGACCAACACGCTTGGGCTCAACATGGCTCGAACAGCGCCAAGAGTCGAGACAGCCACCTGGATGCAAGTTGGTGGACGAGATGTTGATGCAGGCCTCCGATCGCATCGTTGGCACCGTCATCGTCAGGACGATCAGCCATGGTTGCCTGTGCCAGGAGCACATGTTGCTTACTGACTCGGCCAATGTCTGGGTGCGCGACTGGAGTGGGGCCAACGAGCAGAGCGAGCCCTGGTTCGACCTGGCCGATGCAGTTCTCTCGCTTCTGGGCGACCGGGCGCCGGTCGTCCTTTCGACGACCCGGCGAGCCACCCAGCCTTCCCGGTACTTGCTTCGGGATGGCTTGCGATGTCTCGCGATCGATGGCGGGTATTGGCGAGACCTGCTGCTGCTGCGACTCGCCGATCGTGCGTGCTCCATCACATCAAGCGCCGTCCCGAGCGACTGGTTGCTTCAACGCCTAGCCGTCGAACAGAAGAAGGGGAATCCATGAGAGCCCTGTTGCGAGCCGGAGGAACGGTGTTTGTCGGCGCGACGCTGGCCGCGGGCGCCATGACGTTGCCTGCCGCTGCCGATGGCAGCACGTGGTACACGGACGGGAACGATCCCGCGTGCAGTGACGCCGGGCCGGGCACGACGAGCCAGCCCTTCTGCTCCCTGAAGCAGGGAGCCAACAGCGCCATCTCTGCTGGAGACACTCTAGTCATCCGGGCGGCCACCTACCGCGAGCAGCTCACGGTGGGTGGTTCGGGAACGGCAGCCGCTCCGATCACCATCATGGGTGAGCCCGGCTCAGTCGTCCTGGGCACCACCAACCTCTCGGACGCCGGCGGATGGTCACCAGCCACGGCAACAGCGTGGACCCGTGCGTACGCGCCGTCCAGCGCCCCGACTCAGGTCTTCGTCGGCGAACAGCGACTTCCCGCCGCCGCTTCGTTGGCTGGGCTCGGCAAGGACTCCTTCTACTTCGACGCCGGAGCCCAACAGATCTATGTCGATGTCGGCGGGGCCAATCCTGCCGTCGGGTCCCAGGTCGAGGCCGGCGCCTGGACATACGGCGTCAACGTCGCGTCGCGGTCACACGTGATTGTCAGTGGGCTGGAGTCACAACGGGCCAACAACACCGGGTTCCGCGTCGCCAGCAGCAACGATGTCAGCCTGGTCGGCGACAGTGCGACGCAGGCGGGTAGCTATGGAATCCACGTCCAGTCCTGCCCGTCGGCCCAAGTGACCGTGCGAGGATCCGTCGCCCGATCGAACCGGTCGGTGGGCATCAGGGTGAGCGCGTCATCAGATGTCCTGATCAAGGGCAACACCTCCAGCCAGAACTGGTCACACGGCATCGCTCTGAGCGGCTCGTCGGCGGTCAGCGTGACCGGCAACACGTCGACGGCCAACGCCAACCCTGCAGCGCGAAGTGCCACGGGGATCGACGTCAACTCCGACTCCGACAACAACCAGATCCTCGCGAACACAACGGTTAACAACCAGGACAGCGGAATCCAGATCTACAACGGCTCGGACAACAACCTGGCAGCCCGCAACCTGAGCACCGACAACGGGGACCATGGAATCGACAACGTCCGCGCCATCGGCAGCGTCTTGACGAACAACACCCTAGTGGGCAACTACAAGGACGGAATATCTCTTGAGGGCTCGGCCACCAACGGGACGATCCGGAACAACGTCTCGGTCAACAACGGACTGACGACTGGGGAGTACGACCTATACGTCGACGCATCGTCGACCCCGGGCTTCTCCGCCGACCACGATCTGCTCTGGAAGTCAGCCCCCGGCACCGTCATCAAGTACGCCGGCGTGAACTACTCATCGCTGGCTGCCTTCAGGTCGGCTACCGGACACGAGTCTCACGGCATCGATGCCAACCCGGGGCTTCGCGGGCTGCAGTCCAACGACTACCGCCCCGACGGCAACTCACCGGTCATCGACGCGGCTGACGCATCGGCACCTGGATTCGCGCTGCCCGACATCCTGGGACAGATGGCAGTGGACGATCCGGCGGCCGCCGACAGCGGAGTGGGTTCACCGGCATTCGCGGACATCGGCGCCTATGAGTACGCCGGCCCAGCTGCAACCTGGACAGTCAGCCCCACCGAGGGCCCGGAGCCCTTGACGGTCTCCTTCGACGCCACCGGCTCTGTGCCACTCGGAGCGCCGATCACGTCAATCCGGATCGATTTCGGGGACGGCACGTCGCCGTCATCCGGTCCGGCCGCACAGCACACTTACAACACAGGAGGGCGGTACGTCGCGACCGTCACCGTCCAGGACGCCGACGGGTTCGTCGACACCGCGGCCCAGCCGATCCAGGTCACCGTCAACCAACCCCCGAAGGCGTCGTTGACCCGGTCACCGAACGGCAAGGTGGGCGTCGGCACAACCGTAACGCTTCTCGCGTCAAAATCCTTCGACCCCGAGAACCTCCCCCTCACCTACCAGTTCGACTGCGACAACGGTTACACCGTCGGGCCGCAGCCGGGGGCGACGGCCACATGCACCTACACCAAGAAGGGCAACTACCTGCCGTCTGTGACGGTCACCGACTCCGGCGGACTCACGGCAACAGCATCGAAAGGAGTCAACGTCAAGTGACCCACGCCACCGTCGTCACCGCCGCCCCAACGAAGGAGTGGTCTACCTCAGGCACGCTTGACCACGCACTTCCGCGGTGGCTGGTCGTTCTGGTCCTGGTGTCGATGGCATCGGTGCCGCTGCTGCGACCCGCAGGGCCGGGCAACAGCGCGCCGGTGGATCTGGCGGTGGCGGCGTCGGTGTTCGCATTCATCGCGGTGATGGTGTTGCAGGACCGGTTCCCCGCGATCCCCTATGGCGGCCCTGTCGTGCTCCTGATCGTCGGTGGCGCACTTGGCGGTCTGTTGTCGTCGACGGCAGGTGCCTCGGTAGTGGCGGTCGCCCAAGACCTGCTTCTGCTGCTGTGGTGCGCGGCCATCGCCACCGTCGCCAGGAGTCACGAGGGTCTACGGATCCTCGGGATCGGGTGGGTAGTCTCCTCCATCGGCTGGGCCGCGGTGCTGCTGTTCGGTATCGCGGCGCACAACGACTTCATCACCGGCGTGACGGCTGCGGAGTCTGGCCGCGTCGCGATGTGGTTCGGCGAGCCCAACCTCTGTGCGATCTATTTCACTATCAGTCTGTTCGTGTTGTGGGCGATGCGCTGGCCACGGCACGTTCTGCTCCGCGCGATCGCTGCGATCACGATCCTGATCGTGATCGCCTACACCGGCTCGAATGCGGCCATGCTCGGATGCCTGGCCGGCCTGCTGAGCGCTGTCGCCATCCAGATCGCCCGAGACCACGGCACAGCGACGCTGATCGCCGTCGCCGCCGGTATCGGTGCGGTTCTCGTGATCGTCGTCCCTCAGCTCAACATCTCCCAGTTCCTGCAGGACGCACGCACCGGCTCAAGCCTGTTGGCCAACTCGGTGGCTCGCGCTCCGGGGGCGCAGTTGGACCGCACCCTACTGGCCTCGGAGAACCTCTCGCTGTACCGCAGCAGGGCCCCGATCGGAGTCGGAGCTGGCGGCACAAAGCAGCTGCTGGCCGACCGACAGGCGCCGTATGTGAAGGAAGCCCACAACGACTACATGGCAGCGGCACTCGAACGCGGGGTGCTCGGCATGGTGGGACTGATCCTGCTCGTCAGCGTCATCGGATGGCGCTGCGTGCAGGTGTCCCGCCGCAAGACGCTGCCCAAACTTCGGGCGGCCGTGCCCGCCCCGCAGTACCTCGTCGGCGCGATCATCGCCGTC
>JBDTTS010000106.1:0-7596 GCA_039930525.1 Actinomycetes bacterium
CCATCAACAACACCTCCAACAATCAGGTGTTGCAAGGACCCATAGAACCCGCGGTCGGCACATGTACCGAACTCTCACATCTGCGCGGTGGTGGTTGGCGGAGCCCGATGAGACACATCCAGTCGGACGCCTGGAGCGCCCGCTCGGCTACCGCGAGGGGGGAACCACCTCGGTCACCAGCCGGGCGAACGAGTCGATGTCGTCCTCGGTGGTGTCCCACGAACACATCCAGCGCACTTCGTGACGCGCCTCGTCCCACGCGTAGAAGGGGTAAGCCTCTTGCAGCTTGGGGATGGCCAGCTCGGGCAGGATCGCAAAGACTCCGTTGGCCTGAACCTTCTGGGTGATGGTCACCCCTGGGATGTCGACGACGGCGTCGTGGAGCCGTTGGGCCATGGCGTTGGCGTGAGTTGCGTTGTGACGCCAGAGGTCGTTCTCGAAGAGTGCAACGAACTGGGCTGAGATGAAGCGCATCTTGCTGGACAGCTGCATTTGCTGCTTGCGGATGAAAGGCGTGTTTTCGGCGAGCGCGGGGTTGAAGAAGACGACAGCCTCGCCGCCCATGAGGCCGTTCTTTGTGCCGCCGAACGACAGCGCATCGACGCCGGCGTCCGCAGTCGTTGCGCGCAGCTCGACACCCAGGGAGACGGCAGCGTTGGAGATCCTTGCGCCGTCCATGTGCAAGTACATGTCGAGCTCATGAGTGGTGTCGGCAATCGCCTTGACCTCGTCCACGGAATAGAGCGTGCCCAGTTCGGTGGACTGCGTGATCGACACAACAGTCGGTTGAACGTGGTGCACGTCGCCACGTCCGATGTAGGCGTCTCGAATCATTTGCGGGGTCAGCTTGCCGTCGGGCGTCGGGATGTCCCACAACTTGCTGCCCAGGAACCGCTCGGGCGCTCCACACTCGTCCCAGTTGATGTGGGCGTTCTGGCTGCAGATGAGGTTCTGCCACGGTCGCAACATCGACTGAAGAGCCGTGACGTTGGCCCCCGTCCCGTTAAAGACGAAGAACACCTCGACCTGCTCACCAAGCAGGGCTCGAAAGCGCTCTACGGCCTCTGCCGTGTACGGGTCATCGCCGTAGGAAACCACATGTCCGACGTTGACCTCGGCGAGCTTGGCGAGGACGTCGGGGTGGACGCCGGCGTAGTTGTCGCTGGCGAAGCCACGATGGTTCACGAGGGACCTCCGGAGTAGAGGCGGATGCGTTGTCCGTTCATCTTCGCCCCAGACGGCGACGACAGGTAGACCAGGGCATCAGCGATTTGTTCGGCTGGCACGAAGGCGCCCCAGTCCTTGTCGGGGTTCTTCTCGCGCATGGCCGGAGTCAAGATGGCAGGGACGACCACGATGTTGGCAGTGGCTGACGATCCTTTGAACTCGTTCGCGAGTGCTAGAACGATGGCTTCGGACGCCGCCTTGGCGGTCGCGTACGCCGCGTTCTTGCTGGTGGGGGCTTGGGCCTCTTTCGCTGAGATGATAGCGAAATGGCCATGCTCGGATGCCTGCAGCGGCTCGGTGAAGGCTCGGGCCACGTGCACGGTCGTGCGCACCAAAAGATCGTGCAGCCACTCCCAGTCGTCCAGCGGCTGCGCCTGGAGCGGCGTCCCACCACGCCAGCCACCGACCAGGTGCCATACCGCATCGATGGGAGCGTCGGCCGTCACTAGAGCTGCGAAGGCCGCGCACGCTTCGTCGTCGAGCAGGTCGACGACATGGGTGCTTTCAACAGCCTCTGCGTAGTCAGCTGCCAGGGCATCGAGCCGATCTTGAGCAACGTCAACAAGCACGAGCCGAGCACCGGCTGCCGCAGCTGCCGACAGCACCGTTGGCCCAAGCCCACCGGCGGCGCCGGTGACCACGACACGTCGGCCAGCTAGCGCGCTCATGCCGCCGCCTTTCCGGTGGCTTCGATCGTCGGAAGCAGCTTGGCGCCGAGCGACTGGTAGAACATGCTGAGCGGGAACTCGTCAGAGTTCACCAGGTTCACCCACGCCTTGTGGTCGGCTTCATCGCGCCCGGCGCGCGCTTCCGGCGTCCACTGCGAACCGAGGTTCGGCTGGACGTAGGTGCTCACCAGATCGTGCGCAGAGATCCAATAGCGCACCTTGGAGCTGCTGATTCCGGTGCGATAGAGCGCCTCGATCTCAAGACGCAAGCCATCGACAGCGTCCGGAAGTTGCGCCCAGTCGATCGTCAGGGTGTTGTTTCGCCAGGTCAGGACGCCGCGTCCGTGCAGGTAGCCGAACAGAATCTGGCCGGCGAGACCGTCGTAGTTGCGCACGCGTCCACCGGTGAGGGGGAAGCGGAACAGCCGGTCGAAGAGGACGCCGTACTGCACGTATTCCGCGAACGGGAAGTCGACGGAGAGCTGTCCAGCCTGGTGGAAGGCGGTGAGGTCGCAGCGCAGCTCTTCGAGTGAGTACATCCAGAACGGCAGGCGCTGACGAATCATGAACGGGTCGAAGGGCAGTTCGCCATGGCTGTGCGCGCGGTCGTGGATCAGGTCCCACAACTCAAACATGTCACGAGTCATCGGCTCGCTTGCCAGCAGAGCCGAAACGGCCGGTGGAAGATCGAGCCCGGTGACCTGCACGGCCTCGCCGACCACCCGCTGGTAGCGGGCTGCCTCACGGTCGCAGAAGATTCCGCCAAACGAGTTGGCGGCCTCGCCGATGACACTGATCGTCTCGGGGAAGAACACCGCACACTCGCTGTCGTAGCCAGCGGTGTTGTCGACGAGGTGAACCGGCACGAACTTATCGTTGACGAACTCGGTTGCCTCCAGATCGGCCATCCACTTGGGCCAGGGCACGCGAACGATGAGGGCCTCAAAGCGCACGTCGAGCGATCCATTGGGGGTGTACATCGGGAAGAACGCCAGATGCTCGACACCGTTCTCACGCTGCAGCTCGGGGCGGAAGAGCGAGAGGGCTGGGCCAAAGTTGGGCTTGCCGCAGCCGTCGTCGATCCACGTGTACAGATCGGTGACGGTCTGCTTCAGGTACTCGGTCTGGTGGGGAAAGTGCGGTGCCAGGCCAGCAAGAGAGGTGCTCACCTTGGTGGCGATGGCCCGGACGCCGTCAACGGAATTCGTCGACAGGTCGATCGTTGCGTCGGCAGCCTGTACGGCACGGAGCTCTTCGGTCGCGGCCTTGAGAGCCAACCAGTGCCGGTCGGCTGCTGCCTGAGATGTGGGGTGGTCGACCTGGGCGGCGAACGTCGGTAGCGCGGCCCAGTAGGCGACGTTCGTCCACAGCTGGGCGTGGTCGAACGAGTCGATGCAGTCGTCCCCGAAGAGGTCGGAGTCGGCCGAAACGACCACTCGCCCGAGACCGAGGGTGGTGGTGGCGAGTAGGGGCGCACCGGCGGGGGCAGCGGTGGCGCTGGATCGCGCCAACACGGTGCTCTCTTCACTGGCCAGCAACGAGCCGGCCCGGTAGAACACGAGCTCATCGACGTCAGAGAGCACGGGGTGCCGTGCAGTCAGCTCAGAGCTGACCCAGCTCGGAGCCTGATGGTGACGCTGGTAGTCCTGCACGGTGCTGTGCTCGACAGTGATGCCGAATCCGGCAGCGATGTCCCCCAGGTTCGAGTCGTACTTGTCCTGTTCGGACTCGGCGAGAATCACCAGGCCGCCGCCGGACTGGACAAACGTGCGGATGGCCGCGACCTCATCGGCGTCGTAGCGCGCCGAACCGACGCCTGTCGTTGCTTCGAACTTCGGGTCGCTGGCGTGCGGCAGGACGAGCAGCGAGACGCCAGCCAGTACTTCGGCGGTGAGGCGACCATCGACAAGTGGCTCCACGAGGAAATCTCGACGCCTCAGCAACTCAGCGGCCTTGGCATACGAACTGTCGCCGGGGTGGGCGGGCTGCATGCGCGCGGCCTCCTGCGGTCTGATCGACCATGCCTGCTGATGTGCTTCGTCGACGAGGACGCGAACGGAGGCGGGGCGGACGACAGTCACAAGAACTCCTGAGCGGATGGGACGAAGTAGCGTTCATGGTAGGTCAAAGAGGCGATTCTTCGGCCTTCAATCTAACGGACAGGAAAATAGCCTGAAACGGGGGCTCCTGGCTGGCAGAAATTCAGTCTTCGTCATCCAGCCGGGCGAGAAAGGTGGCGAAGCGCTCAACGGGCACCTCGAAGTCAGGGTTCAGATCAACAAACACCTGCAGCTGATCGGCGAGCCAGGCAAAACTGACCTGCTCGTTCCCCCGCCGTGCGACCAGCTCCTCAATACCGCGATCGGTGAAGTACATAGTGGGCTAGGAGGGGGAGAATGCGCGCTCGACCAGATTGCGCTGTTCAAGGTCGTGAGCGTGCGCCGAGCCGGTGGCCGCCGACGAGCTGGACGGACGTGTGATCGGACGAATCGACTGCCCGAGGGCCTCGGTCAGGGCCAGACCCATGAACGGCCACGCTCCTTGGTTCGCCGCCTCCTCCTGCACCCAGCGCAACTCGGCATGGCCGTACTTGGCGATTGCCCGGAAGGTCTCATTGGTCGGCAGCGGGTAGAGGCGCTCCATGCGCACGATCGCAGTATCGGTTTGCCCGGACTCCTGGCGGTGTTTGAGCAGGTCGTAGTAGACCTTGCCGCTACAGAGTAGAACCCGCCTTACTCCGTCGGGCTCAACAGCAGAGTCTGCGTACACGGGGTTGAAGTGGCCCGAGGTGAACTCAGCGGTGGCCGACGCTGAGGCCTTGAGACGCAGCATCGACTTCGGGGTGAACACCACCAGTGGTCGCCGCACTGGCGACAGCGCCTGCCAGCGCAGCAGATGGAAGTAGTTCGCGGGGGTGGTCAGGTTGGCAATCGTCATGTTGTCCTGCGCGCAGAGCTGCAAGAAACGCTCGATCCGGGCCGATGAGTGGTCAGGGCCCTGACCTTCATGGCCATGGGGGAGCAGCAGAACCAACCCAGACTGTTGACCCCACTTCTGTTCACCCGAGGCCAAGAACTCATCGACAATCGTCTGGGCACCGTTGGCGAAGTCGCCGAACTGCGCCTCCCACAGCACAAGAGCTTCCGGACGCGCGACGCTGTAGCCGTACTCGAACCCCATTGCTGCGAACTCCGACAGGGGGGAGTCGTAGACGTAGAGCTTGGCGCCCTTCTCGTAGCAGCGCTTGAGCGGCTTGTACGCCCATCCGGTCTTGCGGTCGATGATGACCATGTGCCGCTGGCCGAACGTGCCTCGCCGCGAGTCCTGACCAGCCAGACGAACGGAGATGCCGTCGCTGAGCAGTGACCCGAGGGCGAGGGTCTCGCCCATGGCCCAGTCGATCGTGTCGTCCTGCACCATCTGCGACCGACGCTGAAGTTGCGGTGCGAGTCGCGGGTGAACGGTGAAACCATCTGGCAGCTGCAGCTGGGTCTGCACCACCCGGTCGACGGCCTCGCGCGACACAGCGGTGACCACGTCACGCTCGGGCGTTTGCGGTGCCAGGGTGACTTCGCCGCGCTGCTCGACCTCGCTGGCGGGCTCACTCGTCTCGTCGATGCTTTCGGCGGCTTCGCGGGTCTCGCGAAACACCTTCTCGAGCTGCTCTTGATAGTCGCGAAGCGCGCCCTCGGCTTCTTCGACGGTGATGTCGCCGCGTCCGATGAGTGCTTCGGTGTAGAGCTTGCGCGTAGACCGCTTGGCATCGATCAGGTTGTACATGAGCGGCTGGGTGAGCGAGGGGTCGTCAGCCTCGTTGTGTCCGCGCCGCCGGTAGCAGACCAGGTCGATCACGACGTCCTTCTTAAACGTCCGCCGAAACTCGAAGGCCTCTTGGGCGACCCGGACGACGGCTTCGGGGTCGTCTCCGTTGACGTGGAAGATCGGCGCCTGAACGGCGCGGGCAACGTCGGTGGCATAGACGCTTGACCGCGCGGCAGCAGGGGCCGTGGTGAAGCCAACTTGGTTGTTCACGACGACGTGAACGGTGCCGCCTGTTCGGTAGCCGCGGAGCTGCGACAGCTCGAGTGTCTCTGCGACGACGCCCTGGCCGGCGAAGGCAGCGTCGCCGTGCATCAGGACGGGAAGCACTGTGAAACCCGATTCTCCAAGGCCTAGCAGGTCTTGCTTCGCACGGGCGAATCCTTCGAGAACGGGACTGACCGCCTCGAGGTGGCTGGGGTTCGACACGAGTGACACACCGATGGTCGAGCCATCTGGCGCGGTGAACGTTCCTTCGGCGCCGAGGTGGTACTTGACGTCGCCAGAACCCTGCACCGCCTCGAGGTCAAGGTTGCCCTCGAACTCGCGGAAGATCTGTCCGTACGACTTGCCGACGATGTTGGCCAGAACGTTGAGGCGCCCTCGGTGCGGCATGCCGATGGCGACCTCGTGCAGGCCTCCCTGTGCGGCCGAGGCGATGAGTTCGTCGATCAAGGGGATGACCGACTCACTGCCTTCGAGTGAGAATCGTTTCTGACCGACGTACTTGGTCTGCAGAAAGGCCTCGAACGCTTCTGCCGCATTCAGGCGCCGCAAGATGTGCAGCTGCTCGGGCGCGGTGGGACGCTCGTGCGGCCTTTCGAAGCGGGCCTGGATCCACTGTCGCTGTTCGGGGTCCTGAATATGCATGTACTCAACGCCCAGCGTGCGGGCGTACGAGTCGCGAAGAACACCCAAGATGTTGCGAAGGGTCATCAGCGGTTCGCCGCCGAAGCCGCCGGTGGCGAACTCACGGTCAAGGTCCCAGAGGGTGAGCCCGTGGTTGACGAGATCGAGGTCGGGGTGACGTCGCTGCTCGTACTCGAGCGGGTCGGTGTCGGCCATCAGGTGGCCGCGCACACGATAGGCGTGAATCAGCTCTTGCACGCGCGCGGTCTTGTTGACGTCGTCCTCGTGGGACGCGTTGATGTCAGAAACCCAGCGAATGGGTTCGTAGGGGATACGCAGTGCTGCGAAAACACCGTCGTAGAAGTCTTCCTCGCCGAGGAGCAGGGCATGGATGCGTTTGAGAAACTCACCGGACTGCGCGCCCTGGATGATTCGGTGGTCGTAGGTCGACGTCAGCGTCAGCGTTTTGCTGACCGCAAGGCGGGCCAACGTTTCTGGTGAAGCGCCCTGGTACTCGGCGGGGTATTCGAGGGCACCAACGCCAAGAATCGCTCCTTGGCCCTGCATCAGGCGGGGCACCGAGTGCACCGTGCCGATCGTTCCCGGGTTGGTGAGGCTGATCGTGGTGCCTACAAAATCGTCCACGGCTAACTTGCCGGCTCGGGCTCTGCGGATCAGGTCTTCGTAGGCCGACCAGAAGCCGGTGAAGTCCATCGAGTCGGCTGCTTTGACCGAAGGAACGAGCAACTGTCGCGTTCCGTCGGGCTTGGCGAGGTCGATCGCCAGCCCAAGGTTGATCCGGTTGGGCCGGGCGATAACCGGCTTGCCGTCGAGTTCGGCGTAGCTGGCGTTCATCTCAGGCATCGCCTTGAGGGCGAGCACCGTCGCCCAGGCGATGAGGTGCGTAAACGACACCTTGCCGCCGCGGCTGCGCCGGAGGTGGTTGTTGATCACCGTACGGTTGTCGATCAGCAACTTCGCGGGAATCGACCTGACACTCGTCGCGGTCGGGACGCTGAGTGAGGCTTCCATG
>JBDTTS010000107.1:0-7575 GCA_039930525.1 Actinomycetes bacterium
GCGTCTGGCGCGCATCGAGCACCTGGAATCGAGCAGACATACGTCCCCTTCGGTCGCCTCGCGGTGAACGTACCGGGCGGTACTCGTGGGCTGTCTCGCGGGACTACTCCTTGAGGCGGCTTTCGTCGACCTCGATCTGGACCGTCACTGGCAAAGGCAAGCCACCGCCCGAGCCGACGCTTGCGGATGATCGCCCACCGCCTGAGTAGGTGATCATCCGCAAGCTTTACGCCAGTGGTTCGGGGATCAACCGCAGAGCGCGACGTGCGGGTTGAAGTCCGCGTGCACGCCGTCGGGGTTCGGTCGCCAGATCCAGGCGTGCAGGGCCCAGATCCCCAGTGTGTCGTTTCGATGGAAGTCCTCGCCGAAGAGCGACGGTGGATGAGCGCCGGTCCAAGCCCCTTGCGGAACCACGTACTCCACCGCCACCAACCGCAACTGGTTCTTGTACGGCTCGAAGACGAGTACCTCGGGATGGTTGGCGTCGACCGACCCGTCGATCGACTCGAGGTCGGCGTAGTGCTGACCCATTCCCCCCGCCGGCGAGTCGAAACAGGGCAGGAACTTCTCGTAGCCGGCGCCCTCGGCCGCAGCCACCGTGTGCAGGGAGGCCGTTGCCTGACGGACGCCCGCAAACTGGGCCATCGACCCGGACGCCGGAGCTCCGATCAGCGTCGCGCCGATCACTGTCGCTGCCGCCAGCCCGACGGCTGCGAGGCGCCTCACGACCCCTCCTTGACCAGGAACACGTCGTCGGCGACAAGCCCATGCGCATCGCGGTGCACGGTCGAGGCTGCCTCTGGCGAGGGCGCCTCAACGAGGCAGAACACCTTGCCCTCGCCCTCAGAGACCCAGTAGCGCAGATAGCGGACGTCGTGCTTGGCCTGTTCCTGAAGGTCGGCCATGTGGGCCTTGGCGACGTCCTCGAGGGCGACTCCCCCGTCGATCGAGTGAACATCCATGAAGAGCGGCATCGATTCCTCCTGCAGTGATGCGGAACAGCGGACGCGCTCGACGCTAGGCACGCATTCCGACGGCCGGCAGGGGATCAGCACCCCATGTTGGCGTGGCAGCTCCCTATGTTGCGGCGCCCGCCAAGGCCACTTCGGCAGCCTGAGCCCGGCTGCTGACGCCTAGCTTGGCAAGTACGGACGACACGTGGTGGTCGACGGTCTTGGCCGAGATGACGAGGTTCTCGGCGATCTGGGCGTTGGACGCCCCGTCGCAGACCAGGGTGAGCACCTCGCGCTCGCGCGACGTCAGCCCGAGTGGGTCGTCCTTCGTGGAGGTCCGTGAGCCGCGCGGGATCGCGGCGATCCCCTGTCGCCGCATCAAGGCGCGCGCTCGCGCGGAGGTCGCCGTTGCGCCCAGCGCGTCCAGCTGGCGGACCGCCTCGCGCATCGAGTCAGGGTCGCCGCTGTCAAGCAATGCGAGGGCTGCGTCGTAGGGCAGACCGGCGTCGGCCAGCCAGGCGGCAGCGCCTAGCTCGTCACCGGACATCCAGCGGCCGTACGGTTCTGGCAACGGATCCAGCCCCTCGGCGGAAACACCGACCCGCCGGGCCCAGATCGCCGCTTCTGCTCGAACGAGCGGCTCGACCTCGCGAGCGTGTTCCATGGCCGTGATTGCCCGTTGCCTGGTCTGTTCTTCGTCGCCACTCAGCCAGCCGATCTCGAGCCAGCTGATGCGGGCGTCCAGCAACCAATCGGTCGACTCGAGCTTCTCGGCGTACCCCAGCGCCTCGGCGATCATCTCGGCACCCTCCGGGTCACCTTGGCGGGCGAGCACCCGGCCGACGCCACCCAGAGGGTTTAGTCGGTTGACGGGCGACAGGTGCTCGCGCGCGCGGGTCACCAGCTCGCGACCGATCAGCAGGGCCTCGTCCCACCGTCCTTGGCGCTCAAGCGCCCGCACATGGCCACCCTTCAGGCAGGCCTCATACGTGGAGAAGTCGGTCACCTCCCAGAAGGCGAGCCCCTCGACGATCACCTCCTCGGCCTCAGGGAATCGGTTCTCACCGGACAGGAACGAATGGAAATTGCTGAAGGCCCGGCCGATCTGGCTCTCATGACCACCGGTCACCGCGACGTCGAGCGAGCGTCGGAAGAGCGCGGCCACGTCCTCGCCACGGTTCATCAGGATGCAGGCCTCGGTGTTGAGCGCATCCGACAGCAGCGCAGTGTCGTCAAAACTCTCGGCAATCGCGATCGCCCGCTGGGCGAAGTCGAGTGCCTCGTTCGAACCGGTCGCCATGAGACTTCCCGCCCGTGCCGACAGCGCCCACCCCAGTTCGGGGCACGAAGGCTCGCCCTGCAGCACCTCCTCAGCAGCGCGAATCAGGCGTTCGAACTCCTCACCCTCACAAAGTCGCCACCTGGCGTGCCCCTGCTTGCGCAATGACTGGCTCTCTCGTCGCTTGTCTCCGAGTTCGCGCCAGAGCTCGATCGCGGTCTCACGTGCATCAGCCGAGCGCTCCCACTCGTCAAGCAGGCCGTACTCGTCGGCGAGCGTGTCGGTCCAGCTCGCCACCTCCGTCGCCTCCGCCCCTGCGGTCCACCTGAGCACCCGTTCGAACTGAGCAACAGCCTCACGATGTGAACCCAACTGTGCCGCCTGCGCACCTGCATGCGGCGCATAGATCTGCACTGACTTGGCGTCCTCGCCGAGCTCGGCATGGTGGGCAAGCCGAGCAGCGTCAACATCTGTACGACGCACGAGCACCTGCAGGGCGTCGGCGTTCATCAGGCGACGCCGATGACTCGGCAGCGACGACTCGATGGCGGCTCGAGCAAGTTCGTGGCGGAAGCGAAAGGCGTCACCAGACGCGATCAGTGCCCCAGATGCAAGGCACTCATCGAGTACCTCTGGACCCGACACCGTCAGCTGTTGAAGGTCGCTGACGTCGGCTGAAGGCGCCAGCACCGCCACCCAGTCGACAAGGTCGCGTGCGTCGGGTGAGAGCCGGCAGATGCGGGCTTGTACGGCGTCGTGCACCGAGGTGAGCAGCTGGTCACCTGACGAAGCAAATGCTTCGCGCACGTAGAAGGGGTTGCCGCCGGTCAACTCGTAGACCCCCTTGCCGTCGGCT
Organism: Actinomycetes bacterium; assembly: GCA_039930525.1. Lineage (GTDB taxonomy): Bacteria > Actinomycetota > Actinomycetes > JAHEKZ01 > JAHEKZ01 > JAHEKZ01. The sequence goes on from JBDTTS010000107.1 coordinate 3,089, forward strand.
CCATGCTGTTCAGCGAGGACATCCACAGCCTCCGGCGACAGCGGCGGTAGCGAGATCCGGCGCGCCCAACGGTGCGTGCCCACCTCGCCGAGAAGCGAGCGCAGCGGATGGTCACGTCCGAGCGCGTCGTCGCGGTACGTGGCCAAGATCAGCAGCCGGCAGTCGCGGACCCTGCGGCTGAGGAACTGGATCAGATCGAGACTGGCTTCGTCGGCCCAGTGCACGTCCTCGAAGACCAGGACAGTCAGCGCCTCGGACGCATTGAGCTCGTCTCGCAGCAGGCGGAACATCCGAGCCCTGGGCAGGTCATCGGATCGACAAGCCTCCGCGAGCGCGCCGCCAACCTGATCGGCGATGTCCGCGAGCGGAGCCAGCGGCTGCGGCGTGAACGACCCGTCGCAACCGCCCCAGAGCCAGCGTGCCCCGGGGGTCGCCTTCTGGAACCCTTCGACGAGCGAGGTCTTGCCGACCCCGGCCTCGCCGGCGATCAGCACGACCCGGCTGTCTCCACCTTCGGCGTCCCGGGCGTACTCGTCGAGGAGCGTGAGGAATTGTTCCCGCTCAAGGAGCTCCATGCGGTGATGATGCTCCTGCTAGGGGTAGAACGTCCAGGAAATAGCCTTGGTCGCCTCCAAAGATTCCTTGCCCAGAACTGCGTTCCTGATTCACAGGACACCCACGTCGGTCACCCAGATGCCGCGCGCAGCTGCCGCGCAATCTGGTCGAAGCCTTGCCGCTCGGCGTGCTGCAGCGCGGTGACGCCGTCGTTGTCGGCGATCGAGGCGTCAGCGCCGGCGTCCAGCAGGATGCGCACGATCTGCTGGTGTCGCTCGCCACCGTCGCCGAGGATCACCGCCTCGAGCAGAGCCGTCCACCCGAGGTCGTTGACGTGGTTGACGTCGACATCGGTCTGGACGACGCGGCGGACGTAATCGACGTGGCCTCGTTCGCTGGCCGGGATCACCGAGATGCCGCCGTAGCGGTTGCGGATCGTCAGATCTGGGTGGGCCGGCAGCAGGGTCTCAAGCATCGCGACGCTGCCAGTGACACCAGTGACCAGCCACGGAGTGTCGTGGCGGTCGTCGAGTGCGTCCGGATTAGCGCCGAGGTCGACCAACAGCCGAGCCACCTCGACGTGATCTTCGGTGGTAGCGATCAGCAGGGCGGTGCGCCGCTGCCCGTCGCGCGCCTCGATGTCGGCGCCGGCTCGAAGCGAGACAGCCACACCGTCCGCGTCACCGTCAGCCGCGGCGCGAAGCAGCGCTTGGTCAGCGTCTCGTTGAGCAATGTTCTCGGACAAGCCAGCCTCCAAGGTAGTGACGATCGACGAATAGCCGGCCGACGCTGCCAGCTGCAGCGGAGTGCTGCCGTCGCGCTGTGCGCGGATCTCGAGGTCGGCGCCCGCGGCCACGAGCACGCGCACCGTGTCGACATACCGCGGCGATCCGTCGCCGAGCACGATCGCCTCGTGCAGCGCTACCCACCCCAGATTGTTCACGTGGTCGACTGTGATCGGGGTCTGCACCAGGCGTCCGACAATGTCGTGGTGCCCACGCTCGGCGGCCCGGATCAGTCCGGTGCCGTCAAAGCTGTCGAGCGAGCCGACGTTGGCGCCGTTGGCAAGCGTGAGCTCGAGCAGCCGCAGGTAGCCCTCACTCGTTGCGATCAGGTAGGCGCTCTGCCGGGTGGAGTCCTTCGCGTTCACATCGGCACCCGCAACGATGAGGCGCCGCGCCCGCGGCACGTCGTTCGCCCAAGCGGCATCCCGTAGCCGGCCGTCGAGCGTGCGCTGTGACAGGGCAGCGAGCGGATCAGGCTTGCTGCTGGTGGGGCCTGGCGACGACGGCTCGCCGGACGTGGCTCGTGGTGCGTCAGGCGATCCCCCGTCAGTGGCAGCCGGCTCGGTCGTGCATGCCGCCAAGAGCAACGCTCCCGTGGCGAGCAGACCGGTCAGACGTCTCACCTGGGCGAGTCTCGCAGACGCAACAGCACGCCACGAACTACCGCAGGGCCGCCACCTACTGGATGAACGCCAGGCCGTTGCTCATGAAGCGCTCGCAGGCACAGCCGGTGGGGTTCTTCACCTTGTAGAGGTCGCGGCGTGTCCAGGTCTGATCGGTGCGCGTCCACAACGTCGTCGAACCACCGCCGTCGAGCTCATAGGCATAGGTCATGCCGAGCTTCGTGGCGATGTTGGCAGCGTTGGCCAGACCGAAGCCACCGTTCCTGAGCACCACATTGTTGATCACCTCGAGCTTGCTGCCCGGCACCGTGAAGGCCCGCCAACGGCCCTTTGCGTCCCACCCGACAAAACTGCGCGGACGCGCAGACATCGCCGACGACGTCCGGGCATACGCCCGGCAGCCGAGTGGAGCCGGCTTGCCATCAACAACGACCGGCAGACCGCGGCCGACACCGGTCCGTAGCCGAACGCCAGTTGTCGTCGACTGGCGGAGCTTGACCCGCACACTCGTTCCGACCGGCACACCCTTGGCCTGGTTGGCCGTATTCGATGAGAAGGCGACGACTCGGGTGCCCTTGTCGACCGGGTCACCACGCTTGTTGGTGTTCTTCCGTGCGTTGCGGATCGAGATGATCTGGTTGGAGCTGTTGAGAACCCACTCGGTCTCGCCGGCGGGCCGCGGGTAGGTCGCCTTGCCGTCGCCGCGTGTGATCGTGCTCCAGTCGGGGGTGTACACGGTGGCTCCGCCACCCATCACCTTGTGCCAGTTCACTCCGCGCACCTTGATGGCGGTGGCGTCGATGAGCTTGGCCTGCACCTTGCCGCGTACACCGAAGAAGTCTCCGTACGGCTGTCCCTTGGTGTCGACGCCGACGATCCGCATCCGCTGGTAGACACCGCGGATGACCTGGCCGTCCTTGACCATCGGGCCACGGGCCATCTCGATGCTCTTCTCGTACCGGATGTTGGGCGCGATGAAGAAGTCACCATTGATACCGCCGAGCGCAGTGGGTGCCTGCGACTTGGTCATCTCACCGACAGCTTGACGTTCACCGATCCGCTTGTTGACCAGAGACGGATACGCACCCGCTGGAAACGTCGTCATGATGACGTTCGCTTGGTGGTCGTACTGGCCGACCGCCGAGCCCTTGGCCGTGCTCCAGTAGTACTTCGACACACCCCCACCGGCGAACTTCGTGGTCTTGTCGAGCCGCGTGGTGACGTCGATCCTGCAGGGGCGAGCGGCGTCCGCCTCATTGGGGACGGCCACCAGGAGCCCGGTTGCGAGCACCGTCGCTCCCAGCAGAACAGTAGGACGGGTCCAGACGATCGACAACGACACAAGCACTCCTTCGGCCACACGGGGGTTCGATACTTCGACCGGGCCAAGTTAGCCCATGGGGGCGACAGGTCGGACGCCGCCGCTAGCGATTGGGCTTGAGTCGCAGGTCAGCCGCCTGATCGCACTGTCCCGGTGTACTGCCAATGCAGGTTGCGGTCTTCGCTCACCGGCGTGTGGCCATGGTCGGCGAGCACCGCAAGCATCGCCTCTGGTGAGTGGACGAAGACTCGAAACTCTCGTCCCCGAAAGGCGTGCCCCAGGTTCTCCACCGCGGTCTCGGCGCGCGTAAGCAGGTGCGGGCGCGGGTAGCTGAAGACGAGCACCCGTCGCGCGCGATCAGCGGCCACACCGAGCAGCGCAGGAAAGTCGGGGTAGCAGCAGACCACGCGGTGCAGCACGACGATGTCGGCCGTCGGCACCACCGAGGGATCGGCCACCACGTCGCCATTGCGGCGGGTCACGCGATCGGCGAGGCCGGACTCGGCGAGCAGTCTGGCTGCCTCGGGCTCGTAGGCCGTCGACAGTTCGACATTGGTCGCGGTGGACGCCCCGCGTCGCAACAGTTCGGTGTGCAGGCCGCCCACGCCGCCGCCGATCTCGAGCACCGTTGCGCCGTCCAGGCCCTGCTCGGTGACGAGGTCAGCCATCTTCGACGCTGTGTCGTTGAGCCCTGATGTGCGAAGTGACTTCGCCGTCCGCCGGGCGTACTTGGACGTGAAGATGTCGTCGTACTCGCCAGGATCACAGCACGCGGTCATGAGCCCAGTAGATCAGCCGCCGCGCTCGTCGTCACCGGCCCCGCCGCCGTCGTCGCGGTGGGTCCGGTGGGCGCTGCGAGTGCCCAAGGCGGCCGATCGAGGTCACTTTTGTACCTGTCAGGTACACAACCGTCCACAACTGGCGTCCCACCGACAGCGGGCAACGAGTACAGGCCCTGGGTGGCCGGTCCTAGGCTGGCTCCATGTCATCAACCGCCCCTGCCTGGGAGCCACCACTCGCCGCCGACGAGGTTGCGCACCTGTTCGGTGCGCTGGACCGGCTGCGCACCACGTTCCGCTGGAAAGCCGATGGTCTCGACGAGCAGGGGTTGCGAGCCACCGTTGGCGCGTCCACCTTGACCATGGGGTCACTGCTCAAGCACCTCGCCTTCGTTGAGGCCCTCAGCGCCCGATGGAAGTTCGC
>JBDTTS010000108.1:0-7559 GCA_039930525.1 Actinomycetes bacterium
TGATGGACCAGAATGTGTTATCGACCCGGGTGCGATCACCCGGCTAGGTTCCTAAGCCCACTCGCAAAGGAGTGCTGTGCAGACCGATGGCACTCTGTGGATCGCGACCCTCGTCGGCCTGGTCTTGGTGTTCACGTTCGACTTCTTCCTTGCGGTGCGCCGTCCGCATGCAGTCTCGATGCGCGAGGCCTCGCTCTGGACGATCTTCTACGTGGCGGCGGCCCTGGTGTTCGGCCTTTACATCGCCACCGCATTCGGTAGCCAGTACGCCGGCCAGTTCTATGCCGGCTGGCTGACCGAATACTCACTGTCGGTCGACAACCTGTTTGTGTTCGTCATCATCATGTCGCGATTTCGTGTACCCAGGCGGAACCAACAGTTCGTCCTGCTGATCGGGATCGCTCTTGCGTTGATCATGCGGGCCGGCTTCATCGCGCTGGGGGCAGCCGCAATTACCCGGTACTCCTGGGTCTTCTACATTTTCGGGGCCTTCCTGCTGTATACCGCTTACCACCTGGCGCGGAACGACGAAGAGGAGAGCGAGGAGTTCCGCGAGAATCGAGTGATCGGCTGGGTGCGAGCGGTTCTTCCCACGACGGAGACCTACGACGGCAACAAGTTTCGAACAGTCGTCGACGGCCGAAAGCTCTTTACCCCGATGCTCGTGGTCATGGTGGCGATCGGCACGACCGACCTACTCTTTGCCCTTGACTCGATCCCAGCCATCTTCGGGCTAACTCAAGAGCCCTATTTGGTGTTCACTGCGAACGCCTTTGCGCTGATGGGTCTCCGCCAGCTCTATTTTCTGCTGGGCGGGCTGCTCGATCGCCTCATCTTCTTGAGCATCGGTCTGGCAGTGGTGCTGGGGTTCATCGGCGTCAAACTCATTCTCGAGGCCCTGCACACCAACACGCTGCCGTTCGTGAATGGGGGAGAGCCGGTCGAGTGGGCGCCCGAGATCCCGGTCACGGTCAGCCTCGTCGTCATCGTCGTCGTGCTCGCGGTGACGGCGGTGGCTAGCCTGCTGCATACCCGTCGACACGACCGACACCGCTGACCCACGAAGAATGCTTCGCCCTTCTCGGGTACGGTAGCCGGAGGCGTCGGGTGTGAACCTGTCGCGAGTCAGCGACACGAAAGGGTGACGGTGGACGTTCCGTTTTGGGCCTGGGTTGCAACGGTGGGCGTCGTCGTGATCCTGCTGGTCGTAGATTTTCTGGTGGGCCGAAACCCACACGAGGTGTCGATGCGTGAGGCCACGCTTTGGTCGCTCTTCTATGTCGGCATAGCACTGGCGTTCGGCGCGGTGGTGTGGACGCAAGCCGGTGCAGACTTCGGCACGCAGTACTACGCCGCCTGGCTCGTCGAGAAGAGTCTGTCGGTCGACAACTTGTTCATCTTCGTCATCATCTTCGCTCGGTTCGCAGTGCCGAGTGAACTCCAACAACGGGCGCTGTTGATCGGTGTCGCCCTGGCACTAGTGCTGCGCGCTATCTTCATCGCCGTCGGTGCCGCGGCCCTCAAGTACTTCGCCTTTACGTTCGTCATCTTCGGGATATTCCTGATCTGGACAGCGATTCAGCTCTACCGACATCGCAATGAGGACGCCGATCTCGAAGACAACAGTGTCTTGAAGTTTGCCCGCAGACGGATGCGAATCACCGACGACTACCACGGCAACAAACTGCGGATCACTCGTGACGGCCTGCGGTTCTGGACGCCGATGGCCCTGGTCTTCCTCGCGATCGGCTCTACCGACCTGCTCTTCGCTTTGGACTCGATCCCGGCGACCTTTGGCGTCACCCAGGAAGTATTCCTTGTCTTCGCAGCGAACGCTTTCGCGCTGCTGGGGTTGCGAGCACTCTTCTTTGTGCTGCATAACCTGCTCGACAAGCTCATCTATCTGGCAGGTGGTCTGTCGATCATCCTGGCGTTCATCGGGGTGAAGCTGATCATTACGTTTGTGCACGACGTCATACCAGAAGTCGACAAGATTCCGACATCGTTCTCGCTGGTCTTCATCATCTCGACTCTCACGATCACTACCGTGGCCAGCCTGCTCAAAGCACGCCGGGATCCGACGGCGCATGCACACAGCGGTGCGTTGCGCGGGCATCGCGACGAGGGTGAGCCGACGAGCGAATGAGCTGGACCCGGATCAACACACCCTTCAGGTGAGGCGTCCTACAGTGGGTGAGTGCCCCTGCCAACGTTCGTCATCGTCGGTGCCCAAAAGTCGGGAACGACCACTCTGCATGACCTCTTGGGCCAGCATCCTCACGTGTGGGTGTCAGATCCGAAGGAACTGCACTACTTCGACAAGTATCACGCACGAGGCATCGACTGGTATGCCGAGCAGTTTCGGCCGGGGCGCATGGAAGTGGCGTGGGGTGAGTCGACGCCGTTCTACCTGTACAAGGACCGAGCTCGGCAGTCGATGGCGGAGGCACTGGAGTCGACGGTGTTCATCGCGATATTGCGCGAACCGGTGTCGCGTGCGTACTCGCAGTACTGGTTTGCACGGAGCAAGAACGTCGAGCAGCTCTCGACGTTTGCCGAGGCAATAGCCGCCGAGCCGGACAGGTTGGCAGCTAAGGGCGACGGGCAACCCGCCAAGGGGTCGTATCTCGACCGGGGGAGGTACTACCGGCAGCTGGTCGACCTTGAAGAGCGGGTGGGGCGGCACCGACTCATGGTTCACCTTGCTGAAGATCTACGAGCCGAACCCAAGAGAGTGCTTCAGGACACCTGCCGGTTCGTGGGCGTCACTAGTGACTTCGTCGAGCAGATCGAGATTCGTGAGCGCAACACCTTCGCTGATCGTACGGTGAACTCTGAGAAGGGGCTGGCGGACGCTGACCTATTGAGACGGAGCAAGACAGTGCCTGCTGATGCCTACCCGGCCATCGACCCGTCGCTGCAGGCTGAGCTGCGGGCCCGGTTTCGCGAGGACAACGAACGACTCGCCGACTGGTTGGGACGCGACCTCAGCGCGTGGACGTGACCTCATCGTCGCTTACCGGGGGATCCTCGAGGTACCTCCCCTTGGAAACAGAAACGCGCAGCGATCCTCGCTGACGACCCCCATTGCGACTAGTGCGGTGTACCCGCGACGTGCGTCGACCCGTTGAGCTAACCGGGACTGGTGTCACATTCACCCGCGGGGTCTGGGCTACCGACTGGCCACGCGACCTCATGCGGCCGAGCGTCGAGCCATGCCATTGGGGGTTGACCCCCGTTCGATCCGGGAGGACAGTGAACGACACGCGAAGGAGGTGATGCCTCATGAACGCGTTGTCCTCCATGGTCACCAAGTTCCATGACCACTTCACGCCCTCTGGCAGGCGGGCCAGCAAGCCCCAGCGCCAGGCCCACAAACGTCACGCCAAGGCCAGGGCGCGGCGTAGGGAGGAACAGATGGCGAGGAGTGAACCCAGGTTCTGGTAGTTGGACACACCTCAAGGAGGTGACGTCTCATGAACGCGTGGTCCTCAATGGTCGTTTGGCTCCGCGACCACTTGACACCCAGTGGCAGGCGGGCCAGCAAGCCCGAGCGCCAAGCCCGCAAAGCCAGGGCGCGACAGAGGAGGAAGCGGGCGGCGACCGGGCCCGAACACACCTACCCCACGGAGTAACCGCCGGACATGGAGCAGTTCCGGTCGTGACGGGGGATGAGCCGTATCCACCCCCGGGGTCGTTGCATGCCGACCCCGGTCGCGCTGATGGGGTTTGCTTCTGATCTTGAGCATGGCCGGAGACCTTGCAGAGGTGGCTGTGCGTGAATCTACAACCTCCCTCGCGCGTAGCAGGGGCTCCTGAAAGAAACTGACGCGGTGCGTCTACCAACCGCGGTCGCGCCATTCGGTGAGGTGAGGACGTTCGGCCCCGAGGGTGGAGTCGTTGCCGTGGCCGGGGTAGAACCAGGTCTCGTCGGGGAGTCGGTCGAAGATGCGTTCGGTGACGTCGGAGTAGAGCTGCGGAAACGTCTCGGGTGTTGTCCGTCCCACGCCCCCAGGGAAGAGGCTGTCTCCGGTGAACAGGTGTGGCGGCCCCTCTGGGTCGTGGTAGGCGAGCGCGATTCCGCCAGGCGTGTGGCCGCGCAGATGAATGACGCTCAGTGGTACCTCGCCCACGTGCAGTAGGTCGCCTTCATCGACCAGCCGGTCGGTGTCCACGGGCAGGTCAGGGGCGTCGAGGTAGTGGGCGACAGTCGAGGCGCCGGTGGCCTGCGCGACGGCAGGCAAGGCCTGCCAATGGTCCGCGTGGCTGTGTGTGGTCACGATGGCGTTGAGGCTGCCGGTTCCGATGAGACCTATGAGTGCCTCAGTGTCGTCGGACGCGTCGATGAGCAGCTGCTCTCCCGTGCGACGGCACCGCAGCAAATAGCAGTTGTTTTCATACGGTCCGACAGCGATCTTGCTGATGATCAACGCCGTCAGCTCACGCACCTGAGCATCTCCACCTACTTTGACCTTGCCGGTGTACGCCATGACCGCTCCTTCTCCTTTCGAGTCTTCTCGGTCATCTGGAGTCCTCTAGACCCAGACTGGAGAGTCGGGCAATGCGGCGCCGTCGGACGTGCGAAGCGGGCCGTGGGGGCGCCCGATCAGCCAGGCCAGCAGATCAGCCTCGGTGCCCCACAGGTCGGGACCGGCGACGCCTACCGTCCAGCAACTGCCCGAGTCGACGGAACGAAGAACCTGGGCGCCGACATCGCGGTGCTCAAGGAAGAACGGCGTCAGTTGACTGAACGTTCGCAGGGTGAACACGTGCGACCAGTCGACCGGCTGGTACTCCGCCGCCAGGTCGACGCGATGGATCTCGATCTCGCGGATTCGGAGGGCTGCGATGTCGGTCGGCGTCACCGCCGCGCCCGATGCCAGCCGGAGGGACCGGGTTGCCACCGGTTCGGTCAGCGCCTCGAGCCGAGTGGCCAGTGCCGCCTGAGCTGCGCTGACCTCGGCCACCAGATCCGGCCACGGCAGCCCCGCTCGTTCAGCGATCTGAGCAGCTCGAACTTCTGGAGATGGGTACATCGGTGTCTCGACGCCGGTTGCCGCCCAGTCGCAGAGATTTATCAGTCCGCGGGCACTCCCGGCCAGGTGCCCGACCAGCTGGGCGCGGGACCAGCTCGGCAGCCCCGACGGGAGGCCGCTCCATTCGGCGTCGCGACCGGCCAGGTCAGCAGCGAGACAGGCCTCAGCGGTGGCGAGCTCAGTAAGGTGCGTGAGGGGAGCCACCAGGGGCGCTGCAAGAGTCATGATGCGACCGTACTCTTCGCTGAGCCGCTCCAGGAAGAACCTGTCGGTGCTTCTGGTTAGGGTGGCTACGCAGGCGCCTCCACCCTCCCTGAGGCCCTGCATCTGGTGCCCAGAAGACGACCAGAAGACGACCCAGAAGACGATTCAGAACAGACGGATGAGGATGAGGCGTGGTTGACCGGCTGATCGTGCGCGGCGCGCGCGAGCACAACCTCAAAGACGTTTCTGTCGACCTGCCCCGAGACGCGCTGATTGTTTTTACCGGCCTGTCCGGATCTGGCAAGTCGAGCCTCGCCTTCGACACGATCTTTGCTGAGGGTCAACGGCGGTATGTCGAGAGCTTGTCGGCCTATGCCCGGCAGTTCTTGGGCCAGATGGACAAGCCAGACGTCGATTTCATCGAAGGGCTGTCCCCGGCGGTCTCGATCGACCAGAAGTCGACCTCGCGCAACCCCCGATCGACGGTGGGCACCATCACCGAGGTCTATGACTACCTCAGACTCCTCTACGCGCGCATCGGTCACCCGCACTGCCCGGTGTGCGGTGACCCCATCGCACGGCAGACGCCGCAGCAGATCGTCGACCAGGTGCTCGCGCTCGAGCAAGGTTCCCGCTTTCAGGTTCTGGCCCCAGTGGCGCGTGGCCGCAAGGGTGAGTACCTCGACCTTTTCCGGCAGCTGCAGGCCCAGGGATACGCGAGGGCCCGAGTCAACGGCACCGTGTATCCGCTCGGTGAGGTGCCGAAGCTGAACAAGCAGAAAAAGCACACCATCGAGGTGGTGGTCGATCGGCTGGCAGTCAAGGCGTCATCGAAGCAGCGGCTGACTGACTCGGTCGAAACCGCACTCGGTTTGGCCGGCGGGCTGGTCGTCCTCGACTTCGTCGATCTACCTGAAGATGACCCCGCCCGGGAACGGACATTTTCCGAGCACCTCGCCTGCACCCGCGACGGGCTCTCCTTCGACGAGCTTGAGCCGCGATCCTTCTCGTTCAACAGCCCATACGGCGCGTGCCCCGACTGCCACGGTCTGGGCACGCAGATGGAGGTCGACGAGGAACTTCTGGTTCCCGACCCCGGCAAATCGCTGGCGCAAGGCGCCATCTCAGCCTGGACCGGAGCGCACACCAGTCAGTACTTCAGCCGACTTCTCGAATCGCTTGCTGACGAGATGGGCTTCGACATCGACAAGCCGTTCGGAAAGCTGCCGGTGAAGGTGCGTCGTGCCGTTCTGCATGGCGTCGACGAGCAGGTGCATGTTCGCTACCGCAACCGATATGGGCGACAACGCTCTTACTACGCCACCTTCGAGGGGGTAGTTCCGTACGTCAAGCGCAGGCACGCCGAGGCCGAGACCGACACGTCTCGAGAGCGCTTTGAGGGCTACATGCGCCAAATCCCGTGTGGTTCCTGCGAGGGTTCACGGTTGAAGCCCATCGCGTTGGCAGTCACGCTGGGCGGCCGCTCGATATCTGAGGTGGCTGCGCTGCCGATCGGTGACGCCGCAGACTTCTTGCTCACCCTCGAACTTTCGGCCCGTGAAGAGCAGATCGCCCTTCGGGTTCTCAAAGAGGTCAACGAGCGACTGCGATTCCTGATCGACGTGGGTCTGCACTACCTCAGTCTCGACCGTGCCGCCGGAACACTGGCAGGTGGCGAGGCGCAGCGGATTCGGCTCGCCACCCAGATCGGCTCTGGCCTCGTCGGAGTGCTCTACGTGCTGGACGAACCGAGCATCGGCTTGCACCAGCGCGACAACCATCGCCTGATCGAGACCCTGGTGCGACTGCGCGACTTGGGGAACACGCTGATCGTCGTCGAGCACGACGAAGACACCATTCGCGCCGCTGACTGGGTGGTCGACATCGGGCCCGGCGCCGGTGAGCACGGCGGCCAGGTGGTGGTGTCGGGCAGCGTCGACGACTTGCTCGCCAGCCCCGACTCAATGACCGGCGCCTATCTTGGCAAGCGACTCGAGATCGAAACTCCGGCTGTCCGGCGTCCTCTGACACCGGGTCGCGAGATCGTCGTGCACGGGGCCCGTGAGAACAACCTGCAGAACGTCACCGTCGCCTTCCCACTGGGGGTCCTTACTGCGGTGACAGGGGTCAGCGGATCAGGCAAGTCGACCCTGGTGAATGACATCTTGTACGCGGCGCTGGCTCGCCACGTCTACTCGGCGCGGACGGTTCCCGGACGCCACACCAAGGTCTCCGGTCTTGAGCACATCGACAAGGTCGTGCACGTCGACCAGAGCCCGATCGGTCGCACTCCGCGATCAAACCCCGCGACCTACACGG
>JBDTTS010000109.1:0-7551 GCA_039930525.1 Actinomycetes bacterium
CTGGCCCTGATCTGCCAGGGGGTGGAGAAGCCGGGCAACCTCGGCGCGATGTTGCGGACCGCTGATGCCGCGGGCGTCGATGCGGTCATCGCCGCCGATCCGGTCACCGACTGGGGCAACCCCAACCTGGTGCGCGCCAGCAAGGGCACCGTGTTCTCGGTGCCGGTCGCGTCCGCCAGCACGGCCGAGATGTTGGCGTGGCTGTCGGCAAACGGGATCGCGCTCGCAGCCACGACGCCGGACACGGATCTGGACTACACGGATCTGGACTACGCGGGGTCGATCGCGATCGCCGTCGGGGCTGAGAAGTACGGATTGACCGACGAGATCCTCTCGGCCGCGGCCCACAGAATCCGCATCCCGATGGCGGGGCGGGCGAACTCGCTCAATGTGGCGACGTCGGCGGCCGTCGTCATCTACGAGGCTGTGCGTCAGCGTCAAGGTCGCTGACCAAAGCCCGCAGAACGGGGACCCCCGGTCAAACGTGCCTCGTCGCCTGTGCCACGATGACATGTATGCGAGTTGACCACGTCTCTTATGCCGCCGAAGGAGATGGGCTGAAGGCCACTGCGCAGCGTCTGTCCGTGAAGCTCGGGGTGACGCCTGTGGACGGTGGCATTCATCCCCGTTTCGGCACCCGCAACATCGTTTTTCCCCTGGCGCACGAACGCTATGTCGAGGTTGTCGAGGTGCTTGACCACCCCGCCTCCGACAAAGCGCCGTTCGGCCAGGCTGTGCGCGCGTGTTCCGAGGCCGGCGGTGGCTGGCTCGGCTGGGTGGTCAGGGTTGACGATCTGGCCGAGGCCGAGAAGCGACTCGGTCATGAGTCCGCCGTGGGCAGCCGGCGTCGCCCTGACGGTGTGGAGCTCAAGTGGCGTCAGCTCGGTATCAAGGGTCTGATGGCCGACCCGCAACTGCCGTTCTACATCAGGTGGGACGATCTGAGCGTGCACCCTTCAGTGGGCGCCACGACCGACGTCACCATCTGCGGCCTGGAGATCGCTGGTGACCCCGATCGGGTCTGCGAGTGGCTCGGCCTGCCCGCTGACCAGACCTCATCTGTCATCGACTTCACCTTCGTCGCGCCTCATGGCACGCCGGGCCTGATGTCCGTCACGTTCGACACGCCCGGCGGTCCCGTCACCATCTGAGGGCTCCTCGTCGCTGTACGGCCCCGCTCAAGCCTCAGGTTCGCGGTAGCGTGCTGCCTGGCGCGCTTTTTGGGAACACACAGGCTAGCGACGAGCGCTGATACACCGCTCAGGATGCTCGTTGTCCACCGCCTGCTTCTACGTCGTCACCTGGTGGGCGATCGAAGATGCGCCGACGGTCGCGCCGTCAGCGCTGCGGATCGGCGAGATCGTGAGGGACACCGTGATGGCTGTTGCGTCCTTCCGGACGCGCCTGGTCTCGAAGTGACCCACATGCTCGCCGGCTCGGATCTTGGCCAGGATGGTCTCGATCTCGCCGGTTCGATCGTCGGGGCTGAGGACCCCCACGGACTTGCCGATGATCTCGCTGCTTGAGTAGCCGTAGATTCGCTCGGCCGCCTCGTTCCAGCTCGTAATGACCCCGTCCAGCGTCGCACCGATGATGGCGTCGTCTGAGTGTTCGACGATCGCCGCCAGCTGGATCATCAGGTCGTTGTCTTCTGTGGCCTTCGTGTGGTCGGTCACGTCTCGCACCGCCGCGATCGCCAACGGTCCGTCCTCGCTGTCCATGTAGCAAAGACTGATGTTCACCGGGAACTGTGTGCCGTCCCGCCGCCGTCCGCGCGGGCAATCTGGGGGCGCCAGGCGGCCTACGCCTGCGTTCTTCTCCCTTTCAGATCTCGGGAGCAGGAGCTGAGCATTGAGATGTGAGAAGTAGGCCTCGCGGTGTGCTGGGTGGCCGGGCTGGAGAGCCTCGGGCACCAGTGTCTCGATGCGCCTTCCGACCAGGTCCTCGCGGTCATAGCCGAACAGTGACTCCGTCTGGCGATTGATGTACCGGATCACGCCTGTGCTGTCTACCGCCACCAGGGCACCAGGCACGGCGTCCAGCATGCGCTCGAAGTCAGTCATCCGCTCAGGCACTTGCTTCCCCTTCGACCAGTGCAGATAACTCAAACTGTCAGAAATGACTCAAGCTGTCGGGACCTGCAGATTTTGCCATACCGGTGCCCCAAGTATGTCACCACGTCTGGCCGGGGCAGGAGTAGCTCCAGACCTTGCATGGGATGGTCGATATGCGGGTTCTGGCGCTGCGTGTCTGACAACTGGACCCCGCAAACGTGCGCCCGCGTGGGTGGCGGTGGAGACAGCGGCGGCCGGAGCGAACCTACCCAGAAGGGACCGCTTCTTGCCGTCGGCAGGAGATGGCTGGAAACGGACCGTCTGGGCCTATGATGCTGAGACCGCAGCGGTTCACTTGGCGCCCATTCACGAGTCACCGAGACTCACAATCGGAGTGGCTGGTCGCGTTCGGCTCGCCCAGCAGGTCGCCGCCGATACCGATGCGCATGCTTACGCCGCCGCGCTGATGACGCACTCGGTGACAGCCACGGAGGATAGCAATGGGCACCAGGGGCACGACAAGTTCATCGGGCCAGGGCGATAGTTCCCCCGCAAATGTTGTACTTGCCATGACGCCGATGCAAGCCAAGGCGTTGGCCACGCTGATCAGCCGTGGAGCCAGGCATGGCTCTGGGCTCGACGCCTTACGAATTGCGTTGCTACGTGGGGCTTCTGAAGTGAGCGCTCGGGAACCATCATCTGCTGCTTCCGTTCTCGCCGAGGCTAAGGCGTTTGTCGCCGGCGCACAGGTCGACATTGCGGCGGCTCGCGAGGTGAAGTATGTGGCCAAGACCGCGGCTGCCACCAAGAAGTCAGTGTTAGCAGCGGCTCTCATGACCGCCGAGGCCGCCTCACACGCCCGTGACGTGACGGCAGGCGACGCTGCCCGTGCCGCTCTCAACATGGCGGCCACGGCCGCCCAGACTGCTAACGGCATCCAGACTCGGGCCGATGCGCTCGCCGTACGAGTAGCTACCGCAGCGGTCAGGGCCGCTGACGTTGTCTCGGCATCGATCGCCTCTGGCAGTGAGGAGGAGGGCGCCCTCGCAGCGCTTCAACTCGCGGCCACCGTAGACGCGGCGGCGATCGCCACCGCGAAGGAGACGGCCCTCGCAGCTGCCGCAGTGGCCACTGCCGTCGCTTCAGCTGCCACACAAGCAGCGCTTGCGGCGGCCGCAGCAGCGGAAGTGTTCGAGCGAGAAGTGGCCAGCGCAGCAGAAGCGGTAAAACTGGTGGCCACGACAACCGCTCGCGATTTGGCTCTCGACACGGACGCCAAGGCGGTCGAAATAGCGCTGGCGGCTCTCAGGCCTAGCCGGTTCTGACCGGGATTCGGACCATCCGCACTGACCGGGAAGTGCAAGACGACTCACGGATAGACCGCGAGGATTCCCGCTGGTAGGCCATCCGAATCCGGTGGTGGCTCATTGGCCCATGGCACTTCGGTCGACCTGCGGATTTGGGAATCCGGCGGTGTCAAGGGCGACCAGCCGTCCCGCCCGCTTCGAGCCGTAGAGGGCAGCGTCGGCGCGGCGGAACAGGTCACCGACAGTTGAGTCTCCCTGGGTGCCATCCGCGGTCGCCATTCCACAGGAGGCACCGCCGCCAAGGGAGAGATCAGCGACGGCGGCCAATGCGGTCAGCGCCGAGGATGTCACCGACTCGGCGCTATGGCCTGGGACAAGGACGATGAACTCGTCGCCGCCCACGCGGGCGGCCAGCGAACCCGGCAGGCTGTTGGAGTGGGCCAGAATGAGTGCGGCTGCGCTGATGATGAGACGATCGCCTTCGGCGTGGCCGAGCTGGTCGTTCACTTGTTTGAGGCCGTTGAGATCGAATGCGACCACTGTCATGCGCGCCATGTCCGGGCTACCGAGCTTGGCGAAAGCTGCGGCGGCCGCCTCGTCCAGTGCCCGGCGGTTGGCGAGCCCCGTCATCGGGTCCTGATAGGCCAGACGCTCGAGTGACTGGATCTGCGTCACTCTTGTCAGCGCGCTCTCCAGAATCGCCAGGTACACCTCGAGATAGGCTCGGTTGTCGGCTCCGCTGGCCTCATCGACGCGGGCGTAAGTGATGTACAACTCGCCCCACAGCGAGTTGTTCACAATCAATGCCGCCGTTGTTGATACCTGCTTGCCGAGTTCGGCAAGCAGGGCCAGCGCGACGGCATCGTCCTGCGGGTCGTTGCAGGTCACCGTCCACAGCTGCCGCCAGGTCAGCGGGTTTGACATGATTCCGCGCCAGTCCCCGTAGTACTGCATGCTGTATGTCTCATCGTCGGGCCAGCGCTGCTCAGTGGGGCCCAGGTCGCCGACATTGATCAAGGTCCGCAACATGGTGGTGCCCGGCTCGAGGCGCGACAACGAGAGCGATGCGCAACGAAGGCCGGCACGCCCGTATTCGGCGGCAATCTCCAGAAAACCTTCCAGAGTCGTCGCGTCCGCGAGCAGCCTGACAAGGCTGGCAAGGTTCCCGAGCAGGCGGTTGAGCTCGATGCCGTCGTCCGGCATCGAGGGACCATTCCTGCTGTTGTTCATCGGCTCCTCCGTGTGGCCGGATCCGGTCGGGTATCTCATCGGGGAGCTGGCTGTTTCGGGCGTGTGATGTGCAGCACAGTATCTGTCGAACACAGGATCTCACCTCAGGCAGCGCACTGTGCCCTTTTCCGAAGGCTCCGCACCGTCGGTATCGACCAGGTAACGATGCAGGGACGGGACGGACCGGAGCATCTCGGGATCCCGGGCGTGCACCGCCATGGCCGACACGGAAGAGACAGATCATGATTGGAACACGCAGAGCCCATGTCACCTACTTCCCTGGCGGTGACGAGGTGTGGGGGACGCTCACAGAGACCGGAACGGCCACGTTCCTGCTGCCCTCCAGCGGCCGCGTCACCGTCTGGGGCAACTTCAACGTCAATAACAAGAACAGCAAGAACACCTTCACAGCCGCCTTCAACCTGACGGCTGTCGACACTGCCGGCGTGACCCATTACGAGGTCGGCCACCAGCTCGCGCACATCGCCTATCACGCCGCCGACCCGGCGACTCTCATCGTCAGCTTCGAGAAGATGACGATGACCTGTTCCTGACCTCGTTCGCGCGGCCCGCTCTCCTGCCTCACTGACTTGCGGAGACCGGGGTGGGCCGAATGGGCGGCGGGGGCAGGCAAGCGGAGTTGGGCGCGCACGGCAGCCACCACGAACTCATCACTCGTCGCTATCATGCGTTGGATGGGAACTGTTCGACACCCTGACCGTGCGCGTCCCACGATTCCAGACGGCTACGGGCTGCCGAGCACCACGGACGGGCTGCTGAGCTGGGGCGAGGTAGAGCAGCGGCTGCGTGCGTGCCTGCACTACTGGCTGACCACCGTTCGTCCCGACGGCTCTCCGCACTCGGTACCGCGCTGGGGCGTCTGGCTGGATGGCCGCTTCTACTACGACGGTGCGCCCACGACACGCCACGTCCGCAATCTTGACCACAATCCTGCCTGTACCCTGACGCTCGAGAGTGGCACCGAGGTGGTGATCGTCGAGGGGGTCTCGACGGCGACCAGCGCCGAGCCGGCAGACCTCGGGGCCAGGCTCGCGACCGCGTTCGAGAAGTACCATCCTGACTATTCACCAGGCCCGGATTCCTGGACCGGCGAGGGAGGTGGCGGGCTACGGGTGATCACCCCCAAGCGCGCACTGGCCTGGTTCGCGTTTCCGAAGGACTGCACCCGTTTCACCTTCTGAACCACCCCGCGACGGCCACAGCAGCGGTGGCCTCTGGGTGACCCGGCACATGCCCGGGAAGAGGCCAAAACCGCGCATCGTACCGATGTTGGCGACGAACCGATTCTCGAACCGCCACGGGAACGACCGAGCTGATGGCGTGAGCGAAGACCTGCCGCCCGTTCTCGGTCCGGAGAACTTCTCGCTGCATACCTGTCCCGGTCAGTCCCTCGACGTCCAAATCGGCCTCGACGTACTGGCCGGCGCCGCGTTCCGCCCCGACGACCCCGATCTCGCCGGATACGTCAGCCTGGACTTCGGCACGTTCACCTGGATGGAGGAAGATGAGGAGGCGATCGGACACCCGCACGACCCGTTCAAGCGCATCGACACCCTGCGGTCCAGTCGACACGTGGTCGTGGCACTGGACGGGACGGTCCTGGCGGACACGACGCGCGCAGTCGCGCTCCTGGAGACACACCTACCGACCCGGTGGTACATCCCGCGCGAAGACGTACACATGGAGCTGCTGGAACCCAGCAGCCACCGAACCACCTGTGCCTACAAGGGCCGCGCGACGTACTACTCGGTGGTGGGTGCCCACGCCGCGGGCCGTTACATCGCCTGGACGTACCCCGAGCCACTGCATGACGCCGAGCGCGTTCGCGACCAAGTGTGCTTCTTCTCCGGGCGCACCGAGCTCAGCGTCGATGGAGTGTCGCTGCACCGCCCAGTGACGCCCTGGTCGCCTCCCGACGAACAGCGGGCGCTGTTCGCGAGCACCGACGGGCAGTCAGGAGTGGAGTTCGGTTAACGCCACTTGAGCGTGGCCGACGGTTTGCTGGTCCCCTCGCGCGACGTCGGAAAACGACCCAAACGTCTTGGTCGTCGGGCTTCGAGGACGGCGAGCTCTGCTGGCCATCCAGGCGGGAAGCCGCGCATGGCGTGCCGTTACTGGAGCGCCTCTGAGAGGTTCACCCCTCGCCACTGCAAGCCGCGCGGCTCCAGGCGGGGTTTCGAAAAGGTGGGCACAAGTGCCGTCAGCGGGCGTCCGCAGCAAGAGGGTCAACCGGACGGGCACCTCGGTGCTCAAGGCGCCGGTGCGCGCATGGATCACTGGTGGCGGTTCTTCGCGCCGGGTCACGTAGCGTTCGACGGGTCATACCTGGTTATACTTTGGGTATGAAGACCGCGATCTCGGTACCTGATGAGACCTTCGAGAAGGCGTCCCGTCGTGCGCACGATCTAGGGATGAGCCGATCGGAGTTCTTCTCCCGAGCTGCAGCGCGATATCTGGACGAGCTCGACGCCGAGTCGGTGACACGCCAGATCGACCTTGCCGTGGCCGCGCAGGCAGAACGAGATAACTCGGCAGCAGATGCCGTCGACGTGGGGCGTCGGGTCCTGGCTGATGCTTCGGGCGAATGGTGATCGAGCGGGGTGGTATCTACTGGGCAGACCTGGGAGCGCCCGCAGGATCGCGCCCGGCTAAGCGCCGGCCAGCACTGGTCATCTCGGCAGACACGTACAACAACAGCCGGTTAGCGACCGTGCTGGCCGTCGTGATCACATCCAACACCGACTTGGCAACGATGCCCGGCAACGTGTTCCTACCCGCCGCCGTGACAGGGCTACCCAAAGACTCGGTCGTGAACGTCACCGCGTTGGTCACCCTCAACAAGACAGACCTGTCCGAACAAGCCGGCCAAGCACCATTGGCGCTGCTGCGCGAGATCGATCGCGGCCTGCGACACGTCCTGGATCTCTAGTCGATCAACG
>JBDTTS010000110.1:0-7507 GCA_039930525.1 Actinomycetes bacterium
AGCAACGAATGGCGGTCGAGCTCGTCGGAACGACGGATGGCGACTCGGAAGACTCTCTGGCGCGAACCCGGCCGTTTACCGTCACGAATGATTGGGTCCCTGACGCGTTACGTTTTCAACGCATGAAAAAGACACTGATCGCGTGCGCCACGATCGCTGCTTGTCCCTCGGCAAAGACACCGGCCTTCGGGGTCCCGGCGCTCGTTGCGTCGCCCACGGCGTACACGTCGGCGAAGTGGGTCTGCAGGGTACGCGCGTCGACGGCGATCCAGCCGTCTTCTGCCATGCCGGAGGCGGCAACGACCTGGGGCACGGAGTGCTTGGGAACGCCGAGGAACAGGTCAAACGCAAGCTGGCTCCCATCGCTGAACTGCGCAACATTGTGCGCAGGGTCGAGGCTGCGCACCAGCTTCTTGGGGACGAACGTGATGCTGTGTTCGGCGAATGCTTCGAGCAGCGCTTGCGAAGCATCCGGAGACGGGGGCACAGGCACGTCGAACGGCATGACGAGTGTCACTGCCGACTGCTCGCGCAGACCCCGCCTGGTGAGGAAGTCGTGGGTGAGCAGCGCTGCTTCGCTGGGTCCAGGCGGGCATTTGAACGGGGTGGACGTCACCCCAATCACCACGTGTCCACCTTCGAACGCGTCCAACGTGTCGCGCAGCGCGAAGGCCCCGGCCACTGTGTAGAACTCGTGGCCGGCCTCTAACAGGCCGGGTGTTGCGGCCGGCTCGAGATCGGCCCCGAGCGCCACGACCATCACATCGCCCTGAAAGGTACCGGCTTCTGTCTCGACGGTCCGGGTCGCTGGGTCGATGCTGTGAATCGTGGCTTGCACGAATCGCACGCCGGGTTGGCTGATGTCGGCGTACCGGTGCAGGACGCCGTCAGCATCGGAGTGACCGAACATCACATCCAGCTTGGAAAAGCCGAAGACGAAGCCCTCGGACTTGTCGATCAGGGTGACGTCGGCGTCGGTGCCGAGCTCTTCGGACAGCAACGTGGTGAGTTCGAGTCCACCAAAGCCAGCGCCGAGGACGAGAACGCGCATGATGATCGCCATTCCGTGGAGGTGTCCGCACTCTATGCCCGACCACGGCATCGTTGGGTCGGATGTCACGCTGCCACCGGGCGAGATCGCGATCCTCATCTTCATGGCGCAGATCCCGCACCTGCTTGGCGTCCCTGCCCTGGTCTAGCCGTTGGTGATCGGGTCGCTGCTGATCATCGTTCTCCTGCCGAAAGTGCCTCGGGGACAGCTGAACGCCAGCCACTGAGCGCCGGCGAGCCCGATATCCATACACGAGTCGTAGCGTCGCCCTCACCCATCGTGACGGCGCCGTGCGAACCGGTGAAGCTTGGCCGGGTCGGCTCCGCGCTGCTCGGTTTCTCGGCACACTCTCGGCACAGACCATCGGATTCTCGGGAGATCAACAATGTCATCAACAGCCACCTGGGCACGTCCGATCGCGCTCGTCGGGACCGCCGCGATGGTCACAGCTCTGCTGGCTGCAGCGCCTCAACCGGCGGACGCCGCTCACCCCTGCAGGATCGAGGTGACGACGCGGCTCGACAAGACCGAGAGCTTCGCCAGCCGTGGGTCGTCGAAGTACTACTACGCCACGGCCAAGGGGTCCTCAGTTGGCCAGTACGACCACAAGGGCAACGTGATCATGACCACCTTCCCGAAGGGCGCTTACCCCGAGCTGGTCAACAAACGGATCGGTGAGCGCGAGGCCGTCGGTCAGATGACGAAGACGCAGTCGTCGACCGCCCTCGGCAGCGTAAACGGCGACTTCTTCATCGCACCCGATATTCGCTACGCCAACGACATCGAGATGGTCCGTGGGCCGATGGTGAAGAACGGACGCGCCATTCGAGGCACCTACCAGCGGCAACGTGTCGTGGGCGTCGACAAGAACATGCAACCCTTCGGCGGGCTAGTGGGGATCCGCGGGAACGTCCGTCCGCAGGTGCTGAACGGTCCCACGATCAAGGTGCGCGCCCTGAACTGGCACCGGGTGATGGGCCGCGGGGTCACCGTTTACACCACCGACTGGAGCACTTCTACGCGTAGCGACGGCAAGGCGACCTACCCACGTCCGGCCGGAGTGGCCGAGTGGGTGCTGAGCCGGCGCAACAAGATCAAGTCGATCCGTACCTCGACCAACAACTCGGGCAAACTCGGTGCCCCCGTCGCCGAAGGCACGAAGGTGCTGGCCTTCTCAGCCAACTCCGCACTGATGGCACTGGCCGCGCCCACGGGGACGAAGGTGAAGGTCACGCTGCGCCAGTCCACGACGACCGGAGTCAAGCTGCTGAACGCGGTCGGCCGAGGTCTGCCGCTCATTGAGGGTGGAAAGGCCGCTCCGCTGGGTTGCAAGTCGTACGCGAAGTCGTCGTCGGCCAAGTCGGCACGGCCACGGACGTTCGTTGGCTGGGACGGCAAGGGTCGCTGGCGGACCTTCACGGTGCCAGGCAGCAAGCTCGAGGTCGTGAACGGTGTGTTGCTGCGGACGGGCGGCTTCAGCCTGGCGAACGCGGCCAACATCGCCAAGACACTCGGTATGACCGCCGCCTACGAGCTCGATGGCGGTGGGTCGACGACACTGTGGACCCGCAATGCCAAGAAGTGGACGCGCAACGACCTCTACGGAGTCTCGAACCCTTCGAACTGCACGTGCGAGCGCGCGATGGGCAACGGTCTGGCTTTCGTCAAGGCGCCCTGACGCTGTGCCCCCGCTCAGCTTTGGGCGAGGCGGGCAGTCTCGTCGGTGATCTCAACGGCGACTGACTTAAGTTTCGGTTCGAACTGTTTGGCATGGTGAGCGCAAAAGTGCAGTTCGCCGGTGATCAGGCGCACTCGAACATAGGCCTGAGCGCCGCATTTGTCGCAGCGGTCGGCAGCGGTCAGCGTGGTGTCGGGGGCCAGTGTGGTCGTCACGTCGCCTCACTCCTCACTTGTGAGCCTCGCAGCCGGGGCCGCGTGCCCGTCAGGTCGATCCCGGAAGGTTCCGGCACCTTGTTCAACATCTCACCACAGTCCGACACTTCCCGCTGCTGTCAGCGGCGGGGTTCGCCGTTGGCGTACACCTTCACCAAAGGATCGGGTGATCTGGGTCACGACACGCCGATCGTGACCGAAGTGCGCCCGTCGGAGCGTCCTCATCACCCGGTCGGACCAGCGAGATAGCCTCAAGGCCGTGCCAAACGCCAGCTCCACCCCTCGATCCGGCAACCCCGCCAGCCCGTCCGGGGGCGCTTCTTCGCGCTCGAGGGCGGCGGCCACCCCCGCTGGAAAGGGCGCTGGCTACACCGCAAAACACCTGTCGGTGCTCGAGGGGCTCGAGGCCGTCCGAAAGCGTCCCGGCATGTACATCGGGTCCACCGACTCCCGGGGGCTCATGCACTGCCTGTGGGAGATCATCGACAACTCCGTCGATGAGTCACTTGCCGGCCACTGTCACCAGATCGTGGTGCGGCTGCTGCCCGACGGCTCGGTCGAGGTCGAGGACGACGGACGCGGCATTCCCGTCGACATCGAGCCCAAGACCAAGCTGACCGGCGTCGAGGTCGTCATGACCAAGCTGCACGCCGGCGGCAAGTTCGGCGGCGGCTCGTACAACGCTTCCGGTGGTCTGCACGGTGTGGGTGCCTCGGTGGTGAATGCACTGTCGTCGCGCCTCGACGTCGAGGTCGACCGCGGCGGCAAGATCCACCTGATGTCGTTCCAGCGCGGCATCCCAGGGGTCTTCGACGGTGAGGGCACCGATGCCGCATTCGCAAAGAAATCGGGCTTGCGGGTCGTCGGTAAGGCGCCGAAGAAGAAGACCGGCACCCGCGTCCGGTACTGGACAGATCGACAAATCTTTCTCAAGGACGCGGAGGTGTCTCTCGACGAACTGCGCAGTCGTATGCGGCAGACGGCGTTCTTGGTTCCTGGTCTCACGCTGACGTTGCACGACGAGCGCGGTACACCCGGCGACGAGGTCGTCGAAGAGTCGTTCCGGTTCGACGGCGGGATCGCTGAGTACGTCGAATACCTCAGCAACGACGAACCCGTGGCCGAGCCGGTGCGGTTGCATGGGGCTGGCCACTTTCACGAGACCGTTCCGGTGCTAGATGCCAAGGGTCACATGACGCCCACCGAGGTCGAGCGCGAGCTCACCGTCGACATTGCGCTCCGGTGGGGCAGCGGCTACGAGAGCACGCTGCGCAGTTTCGTCAACATCATCGCGACGCCAAAGGGCGGCACACATGTCTCGGGTTTCGAGCGCGGGTTGGTGCGTACCGTCAACGAGCAGCTTCGCGCCGTCAAGCTGTTGAAGGCCAACGACGACCCCGTCGTCAAGGATGACGTGCTCGAAGGTCTTACCGGGGTGGTCTGCGTTCGGCTGGCCGAACCGCAGTTCGAGGGCCAGACCAAGGAGGTGCTCGGCACGTCAGCTGCCACGCGCATCGTGTCGCACGTCGTCCACCGCGAGCTCACCAAGGTGCTCACGTCCACCAAGCGGGCTGACAAGACCAGGGCGCGGGCGATCCTCGAGAAGGTGGCCGGCGCAGCTCGGGCCCGTATTGCGGCCCGCCAGTCCAAAGAGCTGCAGCGGCGAAAGAACGCTCTCGAGACGTCCTCGCTGCCGGCCAAGCTCGCTGACTGCCGCAGCGACGACGTCGAGCGCACTGAGCTCTTCATCGTCGAGGGCGACAGCGCCCTCGGTACGGCGAAGCTGGCCAGATCCAGTGAGTTCCAGGCGCTGCTGCCGATCCGGGGCAAGATCCTCAACGTTCAGAAGGCATCTGTCGGCGACATGCTCAAGAACAGTGAGTGTGCGGCGCTGATCCAGGTGCTCGGGGCAGGGTCGGGTCGCACGTTTGATGCCGACTCGGTGCGGTACGGCAAAGTCATCATCATGACTGACGCCGATGTTGACGGCGCGCACATCCGTACGCTGCTGCTCACCTTGTTTCACCGCTATATGCGGCCGATGCTCGCTGCTGGACGCGTCTACGCCGCGGTTCCACCGCTGCATAGGGTCGAGGTAGTGGCTGGCGGCGGCAAGAAGAACGAGGTCATCTACGCCTACACCGACGCCGAGATGAAGAAGCTGGTCGCCGACATCGCCAAGAAGGGCAAGCGGATCAAAGAGCCGATCCAGCGCTACAAGGGTCTCGGCGAGATGGACGCCGCCCAGCTGCGCGAAACCACGATGGATCCGAGCAAGCGCACACTGCGCCGCATCACCCTCGCCGATGCCGAGCAGGGGTCAGGCATCTTCGAGCTCTTGATGGGCAACGAGGTGGCCCCACGGCGCACTTTCATCATCGAAGGAGCGGCCGACCTCGATCGTGCACGCATCGACGCCTGACCCACTAGGGTCGCCGACATGTGCTGCATCGTTGCCCTCATGGGCCTGGTCGGTCCCCGCGTCGCCTTCCTGTTCGCCTGGATCTTCACCGACGAGGTGACCCAGTCGATCGACTCGTTTTGGCTGAAGCTGCTCGGGCTGGTCTTCCTGCCGTGGACCGCTCTGTTCTGGGCGATCGCCTGGGCCCCGGTGCAAGAGGTGTCGGGATTCGGCTGGTTCTTGGTCTTCCTAGGTGTGGCCTTCGACTTCGCGTCGTACGCGTCCGGTTCCTACACCCGACGCAGCTGACGCTAGCGCGACGCCTGCGTCAGGCGCGCGGCATCAGGCGGCCTGCGTCAAGCGTGCTGCATCAAGACAGCGGGATGATCCGTCCGGTGTCGACGTCAAAGACCGCTCCACCGACCGCGAGTTCGGGCGGCAGCAACGGATACGACTGGATGCGCACAATGTCGTGCCGCAGTGATGCGAGTTGGTCGTTGGTCGTACGGAACTCAAGGCTGCGAGTGTCCACATCATGTTCGACGGAGATCTTCTGATGAATCTCATCCTCAGTCGAGCTGGCCATCGCGCATTTGGTATGCGGCATCACCAGCACGCGGCTGACGTTGAGTAGGTACGTACCGAGCACGAGGGTGCGTAGGACGTCCTCGGTCACCCGGCCCCCTGCGTTGCGCAGCACCTTGGCATCACCTGGGCCTATGCCGAGGATGCTGAACGGGTCGATGCGCGAGTCCATGCAGGTGAGAATGGCCAGCCCACGAGCGGCGCGTGCGGGCAGGCCGGCGTTCTCGAACTGTGCGGCGAACTCGGTGTTGGCCTCGAGAAGATCGTCGAAGGCGCCGTCTAGAGTCATCAGTGCCCATCCCTTGGTTCGTTGCCGGGCAGCCACTTGATGCCGCAGCCCATGGCGGGTCGGTGTGGCTCGGGGACGGTCTGTCCTGTCGCCACGAGATCGATCGCGGCGGTCAGCGCTGCTCCAGTGACGGGGGCGCCGTTTCCCGGTGTCGACTCGTCGAACGCCCCGCGGTAGGCGAGCGCGCGATCGGGGCCGTACACGAAGAAGTCGGGGGTGCAGACGGCGCCGTAGTCCTTGGCGACCTGCTGGTCGGCGTCGACGAGGTAGGGGAATCGCCACCCGGCGCGCTTGGCCTGCTCGGCCAGCAGAGCGGGGGAGTCGTCGGGGTAGCCCTCAGCGTCGTTGCTGCAGATGGCGACGACATCGAGCGCCGCAGACGGTGCGAGCTGACCCATGGCGTCCTCGATGTGCTGGACATACGGGCAGTGGTTGCAGACGAACGCCACGACCAGCACCGGCGCCGTGAAATCGGCGAGTCGGTGGGGGGCGCCTGCGACGTCCGGCAGTTCGAAGTCGGTGGCCGGTGTTCCCAGTGGGACCAGCGACGAGGTGAGGGCCATGCGTCCATCCTGCCTCAGCGGCCCAACCCCCCAGCAACGTGGGACTTCGTGGCGGCTATCACCACCACAAAGTCCCACGCTGTGGTCGGGTTGGGGGGTGGAGTATCTGACCATGGGGACGCCTGGGCTGGGCCAGGAGCTGACGCAGCAGGTGCGTGCACTTCTGTGGGACGCCTTCGACGACTTCAGCGAGCACGACTGGCAGCACGCCCTCGGTGGCGTCCACGTAGTAGCGATCGATGAAGGCCACGTCATCGGCCACGCCTCGATCATTTCGCGGCCGGTGTCTATCGGTGAGCTGACGGAGTCTGCCGGATACCTCGAAGCGGTCGCGGTTGCCGCCGACCATCAGCGACAAGGCATCGGGACCGTTGTCGTGCGCGCCGTCGAGCAGGTTCTCAAGGACACCTATCCGTTCGGGGTGCTGTCGACGTCCAGGCATCGCTTCTACGAACGCCTTGGCTGGCGGCGCTGGCAGGGGCCGACCTTCGCCGTCGAAGGTGATCAACGCCGGCGTACGGCGGATGAGGACGACGGGATCATGGTGCGTGCGGGCAATCGGGCCTTCGCTGTGAGCGACCTCTCCCTGCCGATTGCCGTCGAAAGTCGCCCGGGCGACGACTGGTGATCCGCCACACTTTTAACGTGGTAGTTCGTGGCGGCTATGGCCACCGCGGGTTCTATGGGTCCTTGCAACACCTGATTGTTGGAGGTGTTGTTGATGG
>JBDTTS010000111.1:0-7459 GCA_039930525.1 Actinomycetes bacterium
GTCCGAACAAGATGGCGTGACCTTCGCAGGGCACCTGTTCGCTGCGCCCGTCCCATCGCTCTAGCCCGTCGGTGATAACCAACGGGGTGAGACTGAGCGATACGAGAGTCGTGATCTGTTGGCCGATTTCAACGTCGAGTGTTGCTGCCGGCCCGACGTCGTCCACGGTGCCAACGAGCATGCCGCCCGAACCGGTCACCGGGTTCTGCATCTTGCCTCGGTCGGCGATGATCTCGAGAACTTCACGCCTCACGAGGTCGCCGTCACCATCGTGCTTGGTGACTAGCTGACGGAACGACGCAGCGTCAAGATTCAGCATCGACACCGAGACCCGCACCTCGTCCGGCCAGATCGCGGGAGTGGCGTCCAGCCTGGTGGCGGCTTGCGGCAGAACCCCGTCGGGCGCCACGACGCGGTGCAGGCCAACAGGAGACGACGGAGTAGTTCTAGTCACCCGGCGATCTTGTCAGGCCTCCGCACCTGCTCGCCACCACCTCGGTGGCGAAGGGCGACAACAACCGGGCAAGAACGCTCAAATGGGGGGACAAAAGGCGGTGAGTCATTGATTCAGCAGGAAGATCTCCGTACTCTCGCGGTAATGCCTTGCCGGCCGAAGGAGAGTCCGTGAGCCACCCGCTACCGCAGCCGTACGACTATCGCCAGCATGAGGTTCGTGAGCCCGACTGGACGCGTCTACCCGGTTGGAGTGC
This sequence comes from Actinomycetes bacterium, assembly GCA_039930525.1. GTDB lineage: Bacteria > Actinomycetota > Actinomycetes > JAHEKZ01 > JAHEKZ01 > JAHEKZ01. Next base: position 711 of record JBDTTS010000111.1, read on the forward strand.
CGTCACCACCGAGGAGTGGGAGAACGCGCAGTGGCAGCGCTCGCACTGCGTCAAGAACATCAAGCAGCTGCGCGCGGTCATGGGTGACCTGCTCGCCGACGACTTCTACGACGACCTTGAGCTGGACCAGGCCGAGCGGGCCACGATGTCGATGCTCATCCCGCCGCAAATGGTCAACACGATCGTCCCCGACTCGCACGACACCGGAACACCCACGACGCAGATATTCACCGAGGCCTTCTACGCCGACCCCGTGCGTCGTTACATGCTTCCGGTTTTCAGCGATCGGCGTACCGACTGGCCGTCGCACCCCTACTCAAGCCGCGACTCGCTGCACGAGCACGACATGTGGAAGGCCGAGGGCCTTACCCACCGCTACCCCACGAAGGTGCTGGCCGAGGTGCTGTCGACATGTCCGCAGTACTGCGGACACTGCACGCGAATGGACCTTGTCGGAAACTCAACACCGACCATTCAGAAGCTCAAACTCGAGCTAAAGCCCGTCGACCGGATGCAGCAGCACATCGACTATCTGTTAGCGACTCCGTCGGTGCGCGATGTCGTGGTGTCGGGCGGCGACGTCGGCAACATGCCCTGGAAGAACCTCGAGGCGTACGTCGACAAGATCCTCGACGTCGAGAACATCCGTGACATCCGTTTGGCCACGAAGGCCCTGATGGGCCTGCCGCAGCACTGGTACTCCGACGAGGTCCTGGCCGGTGCCGAGCGCCTGGCGGCTAAGGCATCGGCCCGCGGTGTTGGCCTCGCAGTCCACACGCATGTCAACCACGCCAACTCAGTGACGCCCCTTGTCGCCAAGGCCTCGCGCGGTCTCTTGGACGCCGGGATCAGGGATGTGCGCAACCAGGGCGTCTTGATGGCCGGCATCAACAACAGCGTCGAGCAGATGCTCGACCTCTGCTTCGCACTCCTCGATGGGGCGAGCATCCTGCCCTACTACTTCTACATGCCCGACATGATTCCGTTCGCCGAGCACTGGAGGGTGTCGCTGGCCGACGCACAGCGCCTGCAGCACGGCGTCATGGGCTACCTGCCCGGGTTCGCCACGCCTCGCGTCACATGCGACGTGCCCTTCGTCGGCAAGCGCTGGGTGCACCAGGTCGACGAGTACGACCACGTACTGGGCATCTCGTACTGGTCCAAGAACTACCGAACCGGTATCGAGCTCGATGACCCGGACGCGGTGCGCAAGAAGCACGTCTATTACGACCCGGTGCACTCATTGCCAGAAGAGGGTCAGGACTGGTGGGTCAACGAGGGCTACGCCAAGGGCCACGTTGCCGCTGAGTCGCATGCTGCCGCAGCCGCTTCACGCGCTGCTGCAGCCGCTGACCTTGCGCCCAGCCACTAGTGCCGAACTTTTAGCGGGAGACCTGCTCGAGGGTGTCTGAGTAGCGAACGGCCGCCCGGACTGGGTCGAACGGCCCGTTCTTCTTGCGGTCCGCCCACATCTTTTCTCGTGCACCCCGAATCACCTGGCGCAGCTCCTGTCGACGAAGCTCAGCAGGTGACAAGACAGGCTCGCCAGTCGATGTCGGTGAGCCAGTGGTGCTCTCGCCTCCGGTCGTTGTTGACGGAGAACCGGTGGGAGCATCGCGTTCGCCGTCGCGCGAACCGGCTCCGGCATCGCTGGACCGATCGGCGTCCGAGCGGGCTCGGAACACCTGTGCTGCCCAGAGCGAGCCGCCGCCCCTGACGACCGCGATTCCGACGTCGTCTGCGTCGGCTTTGAGAATGTTGGCGCGGTGCGGGCTCGAGTTCATCAGCACGTCGTGCAGCGAGCTGACGGACCCGGCGAAGGCCACGTTCTCGCCGATCCAGGTCCAGCAGCAGGCACGCCCGCCGAGGTCTGGGGTGTGAGCGAGTGTGCCGCTCTTGGCCATCGCCGATGCCCGGTCGGCGGCGATCGCAGTGAGATCGGCTGCTGAGGAGAGCGGCGCGAGGCCGTTATTCGCCCTGGCTTGGTTCACCAGCGTCAGCAAGCTGCTGGCCTCAGCCGACGCCTCGACGTCGGTCGCGGCGGGACGCCAGGCCAATGGAAGCACGATGGCGGCGAGGAGCGCTGCCGTGGCCAGCAGCGCCGAAAAGACGATGAGTCGGCGCCGACCCCCAGCCGGGGCCAACGGGCCCATCGAGGACGTCGTGGATAGTTCTGCTCGCCGTCGCCCTGCCACAGACCCTCACCTTCAGTGGAGTACTGGTCCGGGCGACGGAGCGCGTTGTTGCCGCCGTGACCATTTCGTGATCAAGAGCGACCATAGCCCGAATGGGTGAAGGGACCGAATCACCTGCCAGCCTCGGCGCTTCTGGAAAAAGCGGACAATCCGGAGATACAGGTCGTCAGGAGGAGGCGGCCGGATCCTGCACGCCTTCGCCCGAGCCGGGGGCCGCGACACCGCTTGGACTGACGTCGCCTGCGTCAACGCTGGGCGGGCGGTTCTCGTAGGGGATGCTCAAGACAACGGTGGTGTTGGTCGTGACGTGGCCACTGGCTCGCAAGTCGGCCAGGAGCTGTTCGAGGGCCACTGGACTGCCGACGCGCACCTTTAGGACGTAATTGTGATCGCCGGCCACGCTGTAGCACGACTCGACAGCAGCCAGATGTCCGACGCGATCGGGGATGTCATCGGGGTCGGAGGCATCGATCGGGGACACCGAAACGAAGGCCGTCATGGGCAATCCGACGGATTCAAGGTCGATCACCGCACGGTATGAGGTAATCACCCCGCGCTGTTCAAGACGCCGCACCCGCTGGTGGGCGGCCGAGGTTGACAGGCCGGTGTTCTTGGCAAGTTCGGTGTAGCTCATGCGCCCATCGGCACCGAGCAATTGCAGGATTTGGCGGTCGTGTCCATCAAGCTCATCCACGTTCGCCACTCTACCGACGGCCGGGCGCTACCGGGTCGGACGAAGCGAACGTCCGATCACGACCCGTTGGATCTGGTTGGTCCCCTCAACGATCTGGAGCGCTTTGGCCTCGCGGAAGTACCGCTCGGCCGGGAAGTCCTTGACGTAGCCCGCTCCCCCGAGAACCTGGACGGCATCGGTAGTCACGCGCATCGCCATGTCGGTGGCGAACAGCTTTGCCATGGCAGCATCGACGCCGAAGGCTTCACCTCGGTCGCGTTTGCGGGCGGCGGTGAGGTAGAGCGAGCGGGCCGCGGCAACCTGGGTGGCCATGTCGGCCAGCAGGAACGACAGGCCCTGGAACTCGGCAATGGCGCGTCCAAATTGTTGACGTTCGTGGGCGTACTGCACTGCGAGGTCGAGAGCAGCCTGGGCGATGCCGACGGCACAGGCCGCCATACCGAGGCGCCCGCCATCTAGAGCCGCGAGCGCGATGCCGAACCCAGCACCTTCGTCCCCGATCAGTCGATCCGCGTCGACCGGGACATCGTCAAACACCATCTGCGCAGTGGGTGAGGCAGCGAATCCCAGCTTGCGTTCAGGGCGTCGTGCGGAGAGCCCATCGGTGTCGGCGTTTATCAGGAGGCAGCTGATCCCTTTGGCCCCGTCGTCGGATGTCCTCACCATGGCGACATAGAAGTCGGCGACTCCGCCGTGGCTGATCCACGACTTGACGCCAGAGACGCGATAGCCGCCATCGGATCGCGTCGCCGCTGTCGACAGTGCCGCTGCGTCCGACCCGGCATCAGCTTCGGAGAGGCAGTAGGCACCCAGCAGGTCGCCACCCAGCATCCTTGGCAGCCACCGGTCCTTCTGGTCGTCAGTTCCATAGGCCGCGAGGGGAAAGCACGCCAAGGTGTGCACACTGACCCCAAGGCCTACCGAGGCCCAGGCGGACGCTAGTTCTTCGATCATCTGCAGGTAGTCGTGCAGCGGCAGGCCCCCGCCCCCGTGAATGACCGGGAAGGGCAGGCTCAGGAGCCCAGCTGCACCAAGCGTGCGAAACGCCTCACGCGGAAACTCGGCGGCTTCTTCAGCGGCTGCCGCGTTCGGGGTAAGTAGGTCGTCACAGATTCTTCGGACAGTCGGCAACAGTTCGGCCGCACTTGGATCGGCGAACTCGCGCGAGACAGTTAGCGCCACAGGGGTTTTCCGTTCCTCACCCGCTGAAGGCCGGGTCTACGACCACCAGCTCATGGGGTGTGTTGTTGAGCGACTCAACGCCGCCAGCCGTAACGACAACTATGTCTTCGATGCGGGCTCCGTGCTGGCCGGGCAGGTAGATTCCCGGCTCGACGCTGAACGCCATCCCTTCGCTCAGTATCTCGGTGTTGCCCTCAACGATGTAAGGCTCCTCATGGGTCTCCAACCCGATTCCGTGTCCCGTGCGGTGGATGAAGTGTTCTCCATAGCCGGCTTCGGCGATGACAGACCGTGCGGCGGCGTCTACCGACTCGGCCGTGACGCCTGGCCGGATGGACTCGACAGCTCGACGCTGAGCGTCCTCGAGGACGCGGTAGTACGTCAGAAAATCGTCCGGGGCGAACCCCACCGCGTAGGTGCGCGTGGAGTCGGAGCAGTATCCGTTCGGCATGGTGCCGCCGATGTCGACGACCACAGCATCGCCTACCTCGATCCGCCGATCAGAGAGCTCGTGATGCGGGCTTGCGCCGTTGGGACCGCTTGCCACGATGACGAAGTCGACACTGACGTGGCCGGCCTCGAGGATCGCTTCGGCGATGTCCTCGCCCACCTCTCGCTCCGTGCGACCGGGGCGCAGTAGGTCTGGCACCTGCTCGTGCACACGGTCGATGGCGCGTCCGGCATGGCGTAGATGCTGGATCTCAGCTGGGCTCTTGATCATCCGGAGTTCGCGAAGCACCGGCCCTGCGAGCTGCTGGTGAACATGGGGCATCGCCTCACGCAGGCGTAGCACCGCAGCCGCCGGCATGGAGTCGCTCAACGCGACGGTCTTGGCGCCGCTCGTGAGCTTATGGACGAGGGCGTAGGGGTTCTCGGTCTCGCCCCATCCGCGGATCGGAACGCCCAGCCGGCCAACCGACGAGGCCTGGGCAGCGGGAACTTCAAGGTTCGGCGCAACCAGTACCGGCTCGCCGTTGGCCGGTACCACCAGGCATGTCAGTCGCTCGAGGGCGATGGCGTGGTAACTGGTGAGGTAGAGAAGATCGGGCCCAGGGGTGACAAGCAGTGCATCCACCCCGACGTCTCGGGCGGCTTTCTGGGCGTTGTCCAGGCGGCTGCGCTCAGCGACGGAATCCACGGTTGCCACCGTACCCCGGCCGACAAGAAGGGGTACTGAGCGGCATGGCCGACACTACTCAGTGGCATTCCCGACGGCTTACGGCCGTGGTTCATCACAGCCCGAACGTGGCGGCGATTAGGTGCGCGCACTCCTCTGGTGATGCGCTCTCGGTGCGGACGGTGAGGTCGTACACGATGTCGGCGTGAAGGACCGGGTGCTGCCCCCGGGCGAGTCCGACAATCCGGTCTCCGCGAAGTCGTTCTCGCTGTTCGAGCACTGCCAACGGAGCTGTCACTTTAACAACGTGCAGTCGATCGATAAGCGCTCGATACTCAGCCACCTCGCGGGCTATCACGACGTCGTCCACGATGAGGTTGAGACCCACCGAAGACATTGCGGCTACAGCTTGGCGCATCCCGTGAAAGGTCAACTCCGCGAATGTCCCGGTACGAATGTGAATGACTGGGGAGTCGTCGACAAGCGATTCTTCGAAGGTGAGCCCCTCAGGGCGGCCAAACGATTCGGCTGGCAACATGTCCAGAAACGAGTCCATCGGCACGTGGAGGTACGGGTCCGTCGTGACGGCCTGCATCGCCTTGGCGATCGCCGATTTTCCGACACTCCCAACCCCGTTGAGCAGGACGACCTGACCGGGTCTTTGCGCCATGCCATCCCCTTGCCAGATCGGACACATGCGGAACGGCCATTCAATCACTCTGGCGCTGTTAGATTCGGGCCGTGGACACGCCTGACCGGCTCCTTCTTCTCGACGCAGCATCGATGTATTTCCGCGCGTTTCACGGGGTCCCCGAGTCGGTTCGGGCGCCCGACGGAACCCCCATCGGGGCAGTGCGTGGCTTCCTGGATGCGGTCAGCCGAATGCTGACCGACCATCCAGCTACCGAAATGGTCGCCTGCTTCGACACCGACTGGCGTCCGCAATGGCGCGTCGACCTGGTGCCCGAATACAAGGCTCATCGCGTCGATTCCGACGCTGGTGACGACGTCGAAGAGGTGCCCGACCTGCTCGCACCACAAGTTCCGGTGATCGAGGAGATCCTCGATGCCCTCGGTATCGCGCGAGTAGGCGTACCCGACTTCGAGGCTGACGATGTGATCGCGACGTTGGCTCGGAAGTCGGCGATCGCCGTTGACATCGTCACCGGCGATCGTGATCTGTTCCAGCTGGCCGAAGACGGGCGACCCACCACCGTGGTCTACATCGGCAAGGGCTTTGCAAAGGCCGAGCGGGTGACCGACGCCTACCTGCGTGACCGCTACGGCGTGCCGGCGGCGTCGTACGCAGACTTCGCCACCTTGCGCGGCGATGCGTCAGATGGACTTCCCGGCGTCCGCGGCGTTGGTGACAAGTCAGCGGCGGCCGTGATCCAGGCGTACCCAACGATCGAAGCGGTGCTTTCTGCTGCCGGCAGTGACGACGCTGCACTCCCATTCCGAGGCAAGATCGCGCCGTCGAGCGACTACCTCAAACGCGCGATTGAAGTGGTTCGCGTCCGGACTGATGTGCCGGTACCACCCTCGCTTAACCGTTCACTGC
>JBDTTS010000112.1:0-7273 GCA_039930525.1 Actinomycetes bacterium
CACTTCACCCGCGCGCAAGGCACCCTGAAGCCCCTGGCCTCACCTTCCCCGAGGAGCCAAACATGCAAGACGTCACTCACCCGCACCACGCACACGATCACCGCATCTGGGTGGTCCCGGACAGTGCACTCGGACGCGGTGCCTCGTTGGTCTTCGTGGTCGCCACGGTCGTCGCCCTGGCCTCGCCCCTTCTGGCCTGGGTTACTCAGCACCTAGCGAGCCCAGGAGCAGGCACCCCCTTGTTCTTCACCCTCTGGGGCTCGACGCTGGTGGCGCTTGTCGTTGCCACGGCGGCCGCCGCGGTGGCCGCGGTCGCCCTCGTCCGCGATCACGCCTTACTGCTCCTCGCCCCCGTCGCCTTCGCCGTGATCGGCGTCGCGGCGTTGATCACCACGAACGGTGTGCTGGGCTAGGCACGTGGCTGAGACCGTCGTCGACGGCGACCTGCTCGACCGCGGCGACGACGGGCTACTGCGGTGCTTTTGGGGTGGGAGCACACCCGAGTACCGCGCCTACCACGACAACGAGTGGGGGCGTCCGGTCCGTGACGATACCCGGCTCTTCGAGAAGATCTGCCTCGAAGGATTTCAATCGGGGCTCTCCTGGCTCACGATCTTGCGCAAGCGCGAGAACTTCCGCGCAGCCTTCGCCGGTTTCGATGTCGATGCGGTGGGCGCCTTCGACGAGTCAGATGTTGGCCGTCTCCTGCAGGACGCCGGCATCGTTCGTCATCGGGGCAAGATCGAGTCGACCATCAACAACGCCCAACGCTGCGTCGACCTGCACGCTGCCGGTGAAACCTTGGACGAACTCGTATGGAGCTTTGCGCCCGACCCGAGCGCACGTCCACCCGCGATGACCAGGCAGTGGCTGACGGATAACCCGAAGACCGTCGAGTCGACCGCCCTTTCCAAAGAGCTCAAGCACCGAGGATGGAACTTCGTCGGCCCCACCACGATGTACGCGTTCATGCAGTCGGTCGGTGTCGTCAACGATCACCAGGCCGGTTGCCACTCCAGTGGGGCCGGTAGTGGGTAGCCTGCTCCTGACCACGATCACGGCGGAGCCTCGATGACACACACGCTCGACTATGCAGTACCGCCCACCGCACTGCTGGACGCCCTGGGCAATCCCGACTATCTCGCGGCGCGAAGTGAAAGGTTCGGCGGTGTGGGCGTCCCCGTGAACGAGACCAACGACGACACGGTGGTCATCACGTCAGTACGCCAGTTGCCCATGGACAAGATCCCGTCGGCGATCAAGGGGTTGGTAGGCGACGGACAGATCACGCAGGTCGACACCTGGATTCGACAGCCACAGGGAGACGGATCAGTGCTGGGCTCGTGGCGTGCCGACCTCGGCACGGCTCCTGCGGATATGGGCGGGGAGTACTCGATCGTGCCGACCGACGACGGCTGCAGCTACTCGTGCAGCGTCAACGTCAAGGTCAAGGTGCCATTCATCGGCGGAAAGATCGAACAGCAGGTTCGCGGTTACCTCGACCACCTGGTCAGCAAAGAGCAGCAGTTCCTCGCTGACTGGCTGAGCGAGGGCTAGCCGTGGCCGACGTACGTGACATCCGCTTGTGCATCCTCGGATTCGGGTACGTCACCCAACGCTTCTGTGAGTTGGTCCGCGACCGTGAGGGTGCGCTCGCACGCGACCACGGAGTCCGGATTCTGATCACCGCCGTCGGAACAGGGAGTCACGGGTCATGGCTCGACAAGGACGGCCAGAAGCCTGCCGCACTCCTCGCGCGCTTTCGAACCGAGGGCGAGCGTTTCGCCGATCCCGAACGCCCCGGCGTCGACCTGATCGCCGCATCCGGCGCGGACGTCCTCATCGAGTCAACACCACTCGCCCAGGGGGGCCGGCTCGCCATCGCCCATGTCGACGCAGCCTTCAACGCCGGACTCGATGTCGTCACGGTCAACAAGGGCCCGATCGCGTGGGACTACCGACGCCTGCGCAAACGCGCCGACGTCGAGGGCCGTCAGCTGAGGCATGAAGGCGTCACGATGGACGGCTGCCCCGTCTACAACCTGGCCGAGTTCTGCCTTCCGGGTGACCGGGTCCTCAGCTTCCGCGGCGTCCTGAACTCCACCAGCAACTACGTGTTGGACGCCATGGCCGAAGGCGCCACCCAAGAAGAGGCAGTCACGGAGGCGATCGAAGCCGGATTCGCCGAGACTGATCCAAGCTATGACTTGGAGGGGCATGACGCAGCGGCCAAGGTGGCGGCGCTCGCCAATGTTCTTCTCGACGCCGACATCACCCCCGATGCCATCGAGCGCGAGTCAATCGCCGGTCTCAGCCAAGACGACGTCGCGCAGGTGCTGTCGTACGGACGTCGTCTGAGGCTCATCGGCGCAGCGCAGCGGAACGAAAACGGAGACGTGACAGCCAGCGTTTCACTAACACCGGTGCGCAGCCAAGACCCGATGTACTGGATCTCTGGCACGTCCTCGTGCCTCATCTTGGAGACCGAGCTGGCCGGCACAGTCGAGATCATCGAGCGCGACGGTCTGCTCACCCAGACTGCCTACGCAATCTATGCCGACCTCCTAACCGTCGCCCGCAATCGCTGAGCAGGCGCACGGCTAAGGCGCCAGCGCAATCTCTTCACAACGCCCAACTGCACGGTCGATCGCCGGCCGATCGACGATCAGCAGCGACGTCAACCAGATGCCGTTTTGGATCACCAGCACATCCGCGGCCCGCCGCGCCACCTCGGATGCATCGAGGACGGGGTTGGCCACAGCGATCAACGCCGCGAGTCCGTCCCGATAGCGCTCTTGCGCATCGCGGTTGATGCTTGCGTACACCGGGTCGACGGGGACCAGGGCCCACAGCTGCAGGCGCAGTGCGAGGTAGTCGCCTGACAAGAACTCATCGGCGGCCACGCGGCGAAGCGAGCGGACAAGTTGCTCCCGCGCATCGCAACCTAGGACCGGCTCCACCAGTTCGGCGTCCTGCTCGCCGAGTCTCCGCAAAGCTGCGGCTATCAGAGCAGTCTTGTCGTTGAAGTAGTAGTTCATCAGCCCCAGCGCGACGCCCCCTTCGCGTGCGACAGCGCGCATGCTGACGCCAGAGATGCCGTCGCGGGCGAGCACTGCCAGCACAGCATCGAGAATCTGGTCATCCTTGTTGCGGGACGCAGCCATCGGCTCGGCCGGTTGACTACCCACGAGCGGCTTCCCGGTACTCCGACGTCGAAGCGTTCTTGTACGCGTCGAGCACCAGCCCGTGGAAATGGTGCACCGCATGCTCGGACAAGCCAGAGCCCTTGGGGTCGAAGACGATTCGCCCCTGAGTAAAGGCCGGCGTCTGCATACCGCGCTGCACGCTTTCGACGAGCGAGATGTCTTCCTTTTGCAGCACATCGTCGATGTAGCGGATGCTTTCGACCTCAGCATCGTTGGGCTGGTCAGTCTCGAGAAAGAAGTCGAACACTTCGCGCGTTTGACCTGGTGCAATCGGAATCATGCGCCACACCATGAAGTTGCCGCGTCCCGGGTAGCGCAGCAGGCACGTGTTGGGCCACAACCACCAGACGGCGTGCTCGGTGTTCGTGGCGTCCGTCACGTCATAGGCCGAGTTCGCCGACTTACCGCCCTCGGCCATGTGGCTTGAGTAGATCCCGTGAGTCGTTATCTGGTACGTGCTCATGTCGACGAGGGTGACGAAGTCTTTGTGGGCGATATGACAGTGGTAGCACTCCAAGAAGTTGTCGATGACCGCCTTCCAGTTCGCCTTGATGTCGTACGTGAGTCGATGAGCGAACGTGAGGTTGGCGATGTCCGGTGCGCGCTCGGTGATTTCTGCGCCGAGGTCGCCGACCAGCTCGGCAAGAGGCGCAGCATCTGAATCGAGGTTGACGAAGATGAACCCACAGAACTCAGTCACCTGGATCTGATCGAGACAGATCTCGCCCTTGTCGAACCCCACCATGTGCTTGGTCTTGCGTGCCGAGCTCAGTTGCCCAGTGAGGTCATACGTCCACGCGTGGTACGGGCACACGATGCTGTTCGTCGTTCCCGACTCACCCAAGAGTTCATGGGCGCGGTGCTTGCAGACGTTGTAGAAGGCGCGCAGCTCGCCTGAGGCGTCGCGCACCGCGACGATCGGCATCCCGGCGATCGTGTCCGACACATAGCTCCCCGGCTCGCGGAGCTTTTCGACGTGACAGAGCCACTGCCACGTCGAACCGAAGATCGCTCGCTGCTCGAGGTCGAACCACTCCGACTTGGTGTACGCGTCAGCATGCAATGAGAAGGACGCGGCCGGATCGGGGTCATACCCCTCAGAGATGTCGGCGGGTGCTGGACGCGTGCGTGGCGTCATGGCGCCTCCTTGCTGGGCGACCGGGGCTCGTCCCCGACGCTAGCACCGTTTGAACGATCGTTCAATGGATGAGATCGCGGCACCCCGTCAGATCACGGAGACCCGCAGTCGCGTCGCGGGTCTTCCAGGTGCCCAGTTGCTCGGTGCCCACCTGCCCAGCCACCCAGCGGCTCGATCTCTCTAGGCATATTGCAGCGGTTTCGGGCGTCAGGGCGCCGGAAACCGCTGCAATATCCGTGACGCCGACGCCGGCGCGCAACTCCGGCAACACCTCCAACAATCAGGTGTTGCGCTGAGCGCCTGAACCCGCGCCAGGATGAGGGCGGAGATTGTTCCCCAGGAGCGGGTGAAGGCGTCACTCTTGGCGAATTAGCGGGCGCGGGACACCTCACCTGGCAACGGCCAGGCATTCGGCGTACACCCATACAGCCCCTTGGACTGCTGCATCATGACGGGCGCTCGCTTGCCGTTTCCGCCGCAGCTGGCGTGCCCGAGTCCGAGCCAGTGCCCGGTCTCATGGTTGACGACCATTGCGCGGTACTGACGCAGGGTGCCGCCCGAAGCCTTGAAGTACGGGGTTCCGCTACGCCAGCGGTCCTCGTTGATGACCACATAACGACCGACGCGACAGCTGTAGTAGCTGCTGCAGATCGGCGCGAACGAGGGCACCAGTTCGGCCTGGCTCAGTACGAGTGAGAACGCCCCACCCGACTTGACTCGCGAGAAGTGAATGTTGGAGCGCGACCAACCACGACGGTCGGCATAGATCTCAGCGGTCCTGCTCTTGAATGACTTGAGCGCTCCACGCACCCGCCCACGGGTTTCGATGTGGTACGTGACCACGCGCACGGTCGCGAGCGTCTTGGGCTTGCTGGTGGCCGCGAGATGATGATTGCGCGCGTCCAAAGCCACGCGGTAGCGCTGCGGCCCGTAGGCGTCCATGCCACCAATTCGGAAAGTGAAGCGACCCTGGCCGCCCTGCCGGACGCGTTTCACCGACACCCACCGACCACTGACTCGACGCTCCAGCGTGACGCGTTCACCACCGAAAGCCGGGCGAATGCGGCCCTTGAGCGTGACCACTCCGTCCGGACGCACCCAGTGACGTTTCAACGACGCGATGACGATCGGCTTCAGATACACCTTGCGGACGGGACTCGTTGACGCCGCGACCGTGCCGGAAAGCCGGTGGACCACCCGGAAGCGCGTGGAAATGGACAGTTCCGTGGCCCACTCGGCGCGTCCGCCCTTTCCGGTGGTGACCGTGTCTCCGTTGCGCCAGCCCGTGCGCCCGATCCTTTGGTACTGCAAAACCAGTGACTCGTCGGCGATGGGCTCCAAGCTCGACCCATGAAGCAATCGGCTGGTGAGCACCACCTCCCCGTTCGGCCCCACTCGTTTAACGTCAGTTTGCAACTGAGTGACCGTCGGGGTCAGAGGCACGGCGCGCACCACTTCGACACCGGACGCCGGCACCACGGCCAACAACGTCAGCCCGAACGCCAACGACAACAACACTCCAACTGTGCGCATCCCCATCAGGCCACCGTATGCGAGGCTGGGGCCAAGATCGACCCAACACGGAGGATTTATGCGACTGCTCGTCATGGGCGGCACCCAGTTCGTCGGCCGCCACATCGCTGAGATCGCCATCGAACGCGGGCACCAAGTGACCGTCTTTCATCGCGGCCGGTCCAATGCCGACGCCGTGCCTGAGGCCGAACACATCATCGGAGACCGAGACACCGATCTCGAGCGCCTTGGCGGTCACGAGTGGGACGCGACAGTCGACGTCAGCGCCTACGTGCCGCGTCAGGTCACCGAGTTGGCTCAGGCCCTCGGCGGACGAGGCGGCAGGCACGCGTTCGTCTCCACCGTCTCGGTGTATGCCGAGCCAGCTCCCTCGAACTGCACCGAGGACGCTCCGCTCATCGAGCTGCCCGAGCCGACCACAGAAGTAGTTGACGGCGAGACGTACGGCGGCCTCAAGGTCCTCTGCGAGCGCGCGATCGCCCAGCACTACGCCGACGCCATCGTCATCCGGCCGACGTACGTCGTCGGGCCCTATGACTACACCCACCGATTCACCTACTGGATCAATCGCATCGCCGACGGCGGACGCGTCGTCGCTCCCGACATCCCCGGATACGGCATCCAGGTCATCGATGCCCGCGACCAGGCACGGTGGATCCTGGAACTTCTCGAACAAGCAGATGCCGGAACGTTCCACACCGTCAGCCCACCGCCACCGTTCACGTATGCCGACATGCTGCAAACACTCGTTGATGCCATCGGACCGGATGGCACCGAGATCGTCCCAGTGACTCCTCAGTTCCTGATCGACCAAAGCGTCGGCAACGCAGACCTGCCGCTGTGGTACCCGTCGCCCGACCCGGACGCCGGCCTCAACTGCGACCCGGCCCGAGCGAAAGCTCGCGGGTTCGCCACCCGTTCGCTGGCCGACACGGTGGTGCAGACGCTCGCGCATGAACGCGCGACACCGACCCCAAATCCCGACGGCATCGGCTGGAGCCGTGACCGTGAAGCAGCGGTGCTCGCGACCTGGGACGCGCACCAGACTTAAGCGTCACCTGAGTTCACACTCGGTGTCCAAGAGTGGCGCCCAGGGGGACATTCGGCGGGCGGGCGGGCGGGCGGGCGGGGCTAGACGCGGCCGGACACCTTGTCAGCCAGTTTCGCCAGGGGTGAGGTGGTCGGGCGGCCGCCGTGCTCTTGGTTGTCGGCTGCCCGATAGGTGGCATACATCGCTTGGACGCCCAACCAGCGCAAGGGCTCGGGCTCCCAGTTGCGCACCTTGCGGCCCACCCACGGCAGCGCCGTCAGGTCAGTGCTCGCACCAAGGACGAGGTCGCGCAATGTGCGCCCAGCCAGGTTCGTCGTAGCCACCCCGTGCCCGTTGATCCTGGCG
>JBDTTS010000113.1:0-7172 GCA_039930525.1 Actinomycetes bacterium
AAGCGCACTGTCCACGTTCGGAATCGCTTCTCTCAGGCGGGATTCAGCGCGCCGGTCGGCATCAGGAGGCCCATCCATGAGCGTGTTCGTCGTCGAAGAGGAGGGCGTCGGTATCGTCGAGGGCGGACCCGACGAGCCGGTGATGGTTCGCGCCCGAGACACCGTTCGAGTCATCGAGGTGTGCCTATCGGCGGGGGTGTATCGCACCCTGTTGTATCCAGCGAATCTTCCCGCGGCGTTCTTCGATCTGAGCTCGGGCGAGGCTGGTACGCAGAGAACGTGGTCGCGCTTGGCCGCGCGCACGTGCACGAGTCGAGTGAGGCGATCTTCGCCAACACTGCCGGCGAACTCTGCGAGGGGACAGGCAGCAACATCTTCGTCGTGGTCGACGACGAGATCATCACGCCGTCACTGGCGAGCGGATGTCTTGCCGGAATCACGCGTGAGCTCGTCATCGAGTGGTGCGGCGCTCGCGAGACAACGCTGCCCCTGTCCGCGCTGCGCGAGGTGCACGAAGCCTTCCTAACGTCGTCGACGCGCGACGTCCAACCGATTCGCCGGATCGTTTGGGAGGACGGGGAGCAACAAGACCCGCCCCTTGGCCCCTTCAGCGAGGGTGCGCGCGACATCTTCGCCGCGCGGGCGGCGTCCACCCCCGACCCCTGACTTACCCCCTGCCCAGCAGCTGGCCCCGCCACCCCGCAACGTGCGAACCCGCGGCGGCTATAGCCGCCACGAACTTACACGTTGGGAGGGGTTGGCGGATGCACGAGAGCTTCGACCTGGGCGTCGATGTCGTCTGGCATCTCTTCGGCGCGAAAGACGGCGCCGCCGGCCATGACGCTTGGCGCCGTGCTGATTCTAAGGGCGTTGGCTGCGGCGCGGTCCTTGTCGACGGCCGCATGCATCTCTGGTGCGTCGAAGTACTCAGACACCCAGTTGCCGAGCCAGTCTCCGTCACGTCCGGCGGTGGCCACCAGGTGCGGCAGGCCAAGTTCGCGTAGCGAGTGCAGGTCGCGCTGCAGGTTGAAAAGATATCCCCAAGGGACGTCGTACTCCATCGGCACCAGCTCGTCGCCAGCGCCGCGCAGCACTGCCCACGCCCGCACCGCCATGATGCAGCGCGACACCAGGTGGCCGAAGTTGTCGTCGGCCTCGGGGAGAAGTCGTAGCTCGACCTCATGGTGGCCGCGGAAGCGCCATGGGCGTCCACCGTTGGCGTGCCCGTCGACGTTGAGATAGGGCAGAAAGAGGCCAGTCGCGGGCGAGACCGGGTCTACCCAGACGCTGATGTCGGACGGACGCCGGTGGGCGAGCAGCTCGGCGAGGTCGGGGTGCTCGCCGAAGACCCCACCACCACCGCCAAGCACGTGCCCCGTTTCGGGGCTCCCTGGTTGCTCGGTCATAGGGCTAGTGTGCCTGGGAAAGCCCGATGAACCCACCCCTTAGGCTCCGCGCGCGTCGGATTCTGTGCGTTCGGCCGATCTGCTGGAGGTCGCGACATGGAAGGCGCCAGAACGGTCCGCGCACCGCACGGCACTGAGCTCACCTGCTCGTCATGGGGTGCCGAGGCGGCACTACGGATGCTGCACAACAACCTCGACCCCGAGGTGGCCGAGCGTCCCGAGGACCTGGTCGTCTACGGCGGCAACGGCAGAGCGGCGCGCAGCTGGCCGGCATTCGACGCCATCGTCCGATCGCTCCGTGACATGGCACCAGACGACACGCTGCTCGTGCAGAGCGGCAAGCCGGTCGGGATCATGCGCACCCACGAACGCGCCCCGCGGGTGTTGATCGCGAACTCGCTGCTGGTGCCGAAGTGGGCGACGCCCGAGTACTTCCGCGAGCTTGAAGACCTCGGCCTGATCATGTACGGCCAGATGACGGCGGGCTCATGGATTTACATCGGCACCCAGGGCATCCTGCAGGGCACCTTCGCCACGTTCGCCGAAGTGGCCAACCAGCACTTCGACGGCACGTTGGCCGGCACGATCACGCTGACTGGTGGGCTAGGGGGCATGGGCGGGGCTCAGCCGCTCGCGGTCACCGGCAACGGAGGCGTCGCACTATGCGTCGAGATCGATCCCTGGCGATTGCAACGGCGGATCGAGCACCGCTACCTCGACGAGCAGGCTGACGATCTCGACGACGCGATCGCCCGGTGCGAGGCGGCCAAGCGCGAGCGGCGCGCGCTGTCGGTGGGTCTGGTCGGCAACTGTGCGGACGTCTTGCCCGAGCTCATCCGGCGTGGCTGGATCCCCGACATCGTCACCGACCAGACGTCGGCGCACGATGCGCTCCATGGCTATGTTCCCCACGGCATCACGCTCGACGAAGCACTCGAGCTGCGAGAGGTGAAGCCGCAGGAGTACGTCGAGCGGTCATCGGCGTCCATGGCGGTGCACTGCCAGTCGATGCTGGACTTCAAGGCGGCTGGGGCCGTTGTCTTCGACTACGGCAACGGTCTACGCGGCCAGGCGCAAGACGCCGGCGTCACGAACGCCTTCGACTACCCGGGCTTCGTGGTCGCCTACATCCGGCCGCTGTTCGCGCGCGGTGCCGGGCCCTTCCGTTGGGCGTGCCTGTCTGGCAGCGACGCCGACCTCGCGGCCACCGATGCCGCAGTCACCAAGGCCTTCCCCGACGACGACGGTCTGCAGCGTTGGATGCGGTTCGCCCACGAACGAGTGCACTACCAGGGGCTGCCGTCGCGCATCTGCTGGCTCGGTTACGGCGAGCGTCACCAGGCAGGGCTCGCCTTCAACGACCTGGTCGCCAGCGGAGCAGTCACCGCTCCGATCGCGATCGGACGTGATCACCTCGACGCAGGAAGCGTCGCGTCGCCGGAGCGCGAGACTGAGGGAATGCAAGACGGGTCGGACGCGATCGCCGACTGGCCGATCCTGAACGCGCTGCTGAATACGGCGTCCGGTGCTTCCTGGGTGTCGGTGCACCATGGCGGGGGAGTCGGCATCGGCAAGTCGATCCACGCGGGTGTTGTCGTGGTGGCCGACGGCACCGCTGATGGTCAGTGGCGACTCGAGCGAGTGCTCACCAACGACCCCGGCATGGGCGTCATCCGGCATGCCGACGCCGGCTACGAGATCGCTCTGGGGGCGGCCCGAGAGGTCGGCGTCCGGATGCCGATGGTGGAAGGCACGCGGGCTCCCGACTGGCAGCGCTGATCTTTTGCTTGCCGGCTCTGCTCGGTCGGGCTTCACCGACTCGCTCAGCTTCGCCAGATCAAATCTGCTGAGAGGTCGTCGACCGTTGGCGCACCGAGCAGGCCCATCGCCATTGTGAGTTCGGTCCACAAGGTTTCGATCACCCACTGGACGCCGTCTGCGCCGGCAACCGTCAGGCCCCAGATAGCGGGACGCCCGACCAGCACGGCGTCCGCACCGAGGATCAGCGCCTTGGCGACATCGGTTCCGCGACGGACGCCGCCGTCCACGATCACTGGCACGGCACCGTCGACGGCGTGCACCACACCAGGCAGTGCCTGCGCAGTTGGAACGACGGTGTCGAGGTTGCGCGCTCCATGGTTACTGACGATCACGCCACCGGCGCCCGCATCCACGCAACGCTGCGCGTCATCGGGTCGCACGACGCCCTTGGGCAGCACCGGGATTGGTGAGAGGTCGACGAGCCACTCCAGCGTCTCCCAGGTGAGGCTTGGATCCAGGTGTGGGTTGTAGGCACGCTGAGGTGGTCGCGGGTTCGGTGGCACGACGACTGACGGGGGCGCTCCGGCCAACGCAGGTGGCTGCATCCCGTCGACGGTGTGCCCGCCAGTGCGACGGTCACGGTCTCGCGCGCCGAGCAGCGGAGTGTCAACGGTCAAGACCAAGGCCTCGGCGCCAGCGCCCACCGCCGACTCGACCAAGGCGGCAGTGAAGCCACGGTCGGCCTGCACGTAGAGCTGGTACCACCAGGGAGAGTCAGCGGCGACGCCGAGATCGGCGACTTCGGTCGATCCCAAAGTGCTCATCACCGCAAGCGATTCAGCTGACGCTGCTCCGCGACGCGTCGCGGCCTCCGCACCTGGGTGGTATTGATGGTGAGCGGCCGTTGGCGCGACCAGGATCGGGTGCGCGAGGGCGAGTCCGAGCAGCGTCAACGACGTGTCGATCTCGGAGACATCCACCAGAACCCGCGGTGCGAGTGGTAGGTCGCTCCAGGCCGCGTCGTTTCGCCCGAGCGAGAGCTCGTCGGCCGCCCCGCCAGCGACGTAGTTCCAGGTGCGATCGTCCAGGATCGCCTTCGCAAAAGACTCAAGGTCACCAAGGCTGACAGCGGCGTTCGGAACAGCACTCGTTGCGGGCATTGCTGACTGATCGTTGGCTCGGGGCTGCACACTTCGCAGCCTAGACGTGGCAGCATCGACGCGTGGACCTCCTTGTGCGCAACATCGGCCGCCTACTTCCGATGCGCTCTTCACCTGGTGAAGTGGTCGAGGATGCGGCGCTCCGTATCGAGAACGGTCAGGTGTCGTGGCTCGGGCCTGAACGCGACCTCACCGCCGGCCGGGATTTGCCAGAGCTGGACGCCGGGGGCGCCGTTGCGGTTCCCGGCTTCGTCGACCCGCATACCCACTTGGTGTGGGCCGGCGTCCGGCGCGACGAGTTCGTGGCCCGCCTTGCCGGTGAGCACTACGACGGCGGTGGCATCAACACCACCGTCGAGGCGACGCGAGCGGCTTCGGTCGACGAGCTCTTCGATCTTGCAGCCGACCGGGGCCGACGAATGATCGGCAACGGAACCACGACGATCGAGATCAAGACGGGCTACGGCCTGACGCCGGCCGACGAGCTGAAGTCACTCGAGGTCATCGGCCGCCTCTCCTCCGACTTGCCGTGGAGTGTCGAGGCCACCTACCTCGGCGCCCACGTCGTCCCTGCGGGGCGCGACCGCGCCGAGTACGTCGACGAAGTGATCGCCACCATCCCGCTGGTCTCAGCAGCTGGCGCAACGTGGGTCGACGTCTTCTGTGACGACGGTGTGTTCACCATCGACGAGACACGTCGGATCCTTCAGGCCGCATCCGAGGCGGGGCTGGGGACACGGTTGCACGCCGAAGAGATCGCCCACACCGGGGCAGCCGACCTTGCTGCAGAGATGGGTTGCGCCAGTGCCGACCACCTGGAGCACGTCACCGCCGAAGGGGCGCGAGCCATGGCGTCCGCAGGCGTCGTCGGAGTCCTCTTGCCGACGGTGACGCTCTCGCTGCGGACGTTCGCCTTCGGTCAGTACCAGGTGCTGCGGGACGCCGGTGTGCCGCTGGCACTGTCGACGGACTGCAACCCCGGCACGTCATGGTGTGAGTCGATGCCATACGTGGCGCAGCTCGCTTGCCTGGTCTATGGCATGCCCGTTCACGACGCTTTGTGGTCGGCCACCCGGGGCGGTGCTGCGGCACTTCGCAGAGATGACGTCGGACACCTGTCGACCGGGGCGCGCGGCGATGTCGCTTTGCTGGACGCCGAACACGAAGCGGACGTCGTTGCACGGCTAGGGGCGTCGGGGTGCTCGGCCACCGTGGTCGGTGGGCGGGTCTGGCACGATCCGTCCGGCCGTAGGCTGAATCCATGAGCGAGTCAGTTTCGTCTGAGCAGGGCAAGGAGCCCACCGACCTTCCCGGTCCAGATTGGCTCTACCGACTGCGCAAGCGCTTCACTGGCAACAGCGCCTTGCGCCGCTTGGTGTGGCGCGTCCTGGCAACGATGCTGGGCGTTGCGATCATTGTCGGGGGAGTGGTGATGGTCATTTTCCCCGGCCCAGGATGGGCGGCCATCTTCCTCGGACTAGCGGTGCTCGCCACCGAGTACGCATGGGCAAACCGATTGCTCGTAGCAACGAAGGACAAGGCAGGAGGGGCCGCGTCCTCAGTTTTTGCACCCGAGAATCGAAAGCGCTCCATCGTGCTGTCATCGATCGTGGTTCTGCTTGTTGCCGCGATCGTGGCGTGGTACGTCTACCAATACGGTTGGACGACGAGCGGCGCCCTCGGCTGGTTCGGCCTCGGCTGACCCGCTGCGATACTCTGGCGGCTCACTTGGGGCGGTTAGCTCAGTTGGTTAGAGCGCTTCGTTCACACCGAAGAGGTCGGCGGTTCGAGTCCGCCATCGCCCACCAGCACCAACTGGTCCCGGCCGGCGCCGCGTTCATGAGACCGACTTCGCACCTTCGATACGTGAAGCCGGTCAGGGCTGGTCTCGAAAGGCACAGCATCGGCCACGCAAGTCCCTGGATTTCTGGATTCGACCCCCTCACCCTTCCCTGTTCATTAGTCTGGCCAAGCGTCGCAAGGGGTGGCCGGCCCACCAGTCCCCGGCTCACAGTTGCTAGGGCTTCAGAGACAAGAACGGCATCGAGGCGCCGTCAGGGGGTTCGGCATTTCACACACCATGGTCCGGCGGCGTCGTTGGCACAGCGAACGCCCGCTCTTGTGGACCCTTGCGTTCGTGCTGGTTTCGCTGGTCGCGACCGCATGCTGGCAGCCATCGAAGGCCGACGCGGTTTCGGCAGTGGTGGCCCCGCTGTCGACAGTCCAGACATCAGACACGCGACCAAACATCTTGATCATCAACACCGATGACCAGCGTCCGACCGACACGCTTGACGTCATGCCGAAAGTCCGCCGTCTGTTTGAACAGGCTGGCACCACCTACGTCAACGGACTCGTGAGTACGCCGTTGTGCTGCCCTTCGCGGTCGTCGCTCTTCTCCGGCCGCTACTCGCACAACACCGGGATCTTGGGCAACGGGTTTCCCGCAGCGGTGAAGGCGTTCGATCAGGAGTCGACGATTCAGGGCTACCTGGGGGCTAGCGGGTATCAGACGGCCATGGTTGGCAAGTTCCTCACGACGACCCCATTGATGAGCAGTCCACGCAACTGGGACCACTGGGCCCACACCACCGGGGGCTACCGACATGTTCCGTTCAACGTCGATGGCGAGTACCGCGCAACGACCGGGTACGTCTCGAAATACATGACCAACTACTCACGCGACTTCCTGCAAGACTTCGAAGCCTCCGACGACAAGCCGTGGTTGCTGTACGTGGCACCGCATGCGCCACACTGGAACTACCAACCGGCACCGAAGTACAAGGACGCACCGGTTCCGGAGGCTGTCAAGCCTCCGAGCTGGAACGAGGCTGATACCAGTGAC
>JBDTTS010000114.1:0-7119 GCA_039930525.1 Actinomycetes bacterium
TCGAAGAGATCCGCCGAGTCTGCGGCCCCAGCGAGGCGTCCGGCTACGAACGCTACGTCAAGTTCGTCACCGAGCTCTACCGCTACGAGATGACTGACTTCATCGACCGCAACATCGATTCTCCGTTCGACCTGCTCACCCCCAACCTGGCACGCCTCGCTGCGTTGGGCGGGTTCCGCCGGATGGCACCGAAGGTTGAGCAGTACCTCAAGGATCCGCGCACGCAGCGTGTGTTGTCGTTCCAGGCCATGTATGCAGGAATGTCGCCGTTCGACGCCCTCGCGCTCTACTGCGTCATCGCCTACATGGACTCCGTGGCGGGGGTCTTCGCGCCAGATGGCGGCATGCACGCCGTACCAGAGGCGATGGCTGCGGCGGCCACCAAGCATGGCGTCGACATTCACTACAGCACCGAAGCCATTCACATCGAACGCCGCGGCGCGCGCGCCGTTGCCGTTCACACCGCTGACGGTGAGCGCATCGCCTGCGACGCCGTGGTGGTCAACCCCGATCTGCCTGTTGCACTTCGTGAGCTGATGGGTGAAGAGCCGCTCTCAGTGCGCCGCCTGCGCTACTCACCCTCCTGCTTCCTGATGCTGGCGGGCTCGTCGCAGTCCTACTCCAAGGTCGTTCACCACAACATTCACTTCGGACGCTCATGGCGCGGCGTATTCGACCAGCTGATCGATCGTGGCCAGCTGATGAGTGACCCCAGCTTTCTGGTCTCGAACCCGACGCACTCTGACCCCAGCCTTGCCCCCGATGGGCGCCAGATCTACTACGTCTTCTTTCCCACACCAAACACGTCAGCCGACATCGACTGGACGCAGGAGCGCGAGGGGTACCGCGACCATGTGCTTTCCATCCTCGAGGAACGGGGTTACGCCGGCTTCAGCGACGCCATCGAGGTCGAGCACATCATCGATCCCGAGGACTGGGAGCGTCAGGGGATGGCCCAAGGCTCTCCGTTCGCCTCGGCCCACTCGTTCTTGCAGACCGGGCCATTTCGTCCGAAGAACCTGTGGGGCGAGAACATCGTGTTCGCCGGTTCGGGCACCACACCTGGTGTCGGCGTCCCGATGGTGCTGATTTCGGGACGCCTTGCCGCCGAACGAATCACCGGGCCTGACCCTACGTATCGCTCACGCGCTTTGCGATGAGGTCGGAGTTCACCAAGTCGGAAGATCGGTCTCTGATCCCTGTCCGACGAGCAGCACAGCTGCCTGGAACTTGTCGTACTGCCAAGCGATGCAGGCATCCTGAAGGATCTCGATCGCCATCTCGAAACTGTCCGGGTCGGCGTCGGCGAAGGTGCCCCACCCGTCCCAGCAGACGAGCAGGCCGTTCGGCTCGTCGAGGTCAAGGGCTCGCAGGTGCTGGTCGAGCACATCCCACGAACCCGCACCAAGACCAGAGAGGTCAAAAGCGTCCGAGAGTGCGCTTACGAATCCCGCGCGATCGCTGGCTCCGGCGGTGTCGAGCGTCACGGCGTGCCATTGGTGTTCGCGCGCTTCTTGCCGCACCGGGGTCACGTCGCCATCGAGAAGATAGACCCCGCGCCGCCCCTCGAACGCCTCTCGGAGAGTTGCCGGCGCTTCGTCCGGCTCGAGCGACCCAAAAAGTTCGGGGTCATTGGGATCGACCGGCTCTTCCATCGGTTCAGTTGTCAACGCGGACACCTCCCAAGAGTTGCAGGGGGTGCCGCAACTCATTCACCGAGACAATCGGTCTGTTGCCCACGTTACTCGCTCTGGCCCTTGGGCGGACGTGCTCTTCGTGCGGCAGGATGTCACCGTGAGCAACCGCGAGCTGGACGCTGCTGGTATCTCAGAACCGCTGATGCGCGAAAGCTATGAGGCATGCCGCACGTTGAACGCCGCTCACGGCAAGACCTACTACCTCGCCACCCTGCTGCTCCCAGCCGAGAAGCGTCCCTACGTCCATGCCCTCTATGGTTTCGCACGTTACGCCGACGAGATCGTCGACGATCTCGCCAGCACCCTCACCGATGAGCAAAAAGCCTCCCACCTGCACGAGTGGGGAGCCAACTTCCTCTCTGACCTCGAATCTGGGCAGAGCAACGACCCGATCTGTCGAGCGGTCGTCGACACCGTCCAGCGCTGGAACATTCCGCGGGCACACTTTGAGGCGTTCCTGCACTCGATGGCGATGGACCTCACCGTTACCGAGTACGCCGACTACGACGCGCTGTTCGAGTACGTCTACGGATCGGCTGCCGTCATCGGCCTGCAGATGGTGCCAATTCTCGAACCCAGCTCTGACGCGGCCTACGACTACGCCATGGACCTTGGTGTGGCGTTTCAGCTCGCCAACTTCATTCGCGACATCGGCGAGGACCTCGATCGTGGCCGGCTCTACCTGCCACTTGATGACCTCGAGCGGTTCGGACTCACGCGGGGGGACTTAGAGCAGCGAGTCGTGACTGAGCCGGTGCGCGAGCTCTTGAAGTTCGAGATTCAACGCGTCCGCCGACTCGAGCAAGCCTCACGCCCGGGCATCGCCTTGCTGTCCCCCAACAGTCAGCCATGCATCGACGCCGCGCGGGTGCTCTACTGCGGGATCGTCGATGCCGTCGAGAAGATCGACTATCAGGTGTTCACCGAGCGGGCCACCGTGTCGATGCCGCGGCGCGCTCAGGTAGCGCTTCCTGCCTGGCTACGTGCCGTCCGCGCTCGGCGCGCTGCCTGAACCGGTCTCAGAGCGCCAACGCGGCGGCCCGGCGAGCGGCCGGTACTGGACACCGCGCCGCCCCCACCACACCCACCACGCGAGCGTCTGCACCACGAGAGCGAAACCGAAGAGCAGATCCTCAAACGGCGCATACGCAATACGTCCTGCTCCGATGAAGCGCGGGGTGTCGGTGCCCACGATGGAGTCACCGGCGTACTGGACGATCTCAAATCCCGTGAGCACGCCATTGGTCACCAGTTGGAAGAAGACGACGATCGCGTAGGCCACCCAGAACACCCGGCGAAGCAGCAGCCGAGTGCGCAGAACCACGAGGTCGAGCAGGATCGTAAGCCCAACGCCGGCAAAGGCCAGTTGCGTGTACGTCACGGCTGCTCCCCCGGCGGTTCGTCGCCCACCGACCATCCCCGAGCCGATCGCACGGCCTCAAGGGTCAGAACAGCTGCGAACGGAACCACCACGAAGAAGACCAGTTCCTCAAGAGGGATCGAGCCGAGCAAAGTCACGCCCGTTGTGCGGTCGGGGTCGAAGGTCCAGTGGCCAGCTGCGATCGCGTAGGCGTCCCAGATCAGGAAGAGCGCGAGCACTGGAGCCAGCGCGAGCACAAACCGGCGAGAGCGTCGCAGGACGTTCGTGCGCATCACGACCTCAAGCCAGCCACTTCCGACGACGATGAAGACCAAGACGCCGAAGTAGGCCAGCCTCGGCACGGCTAGAAGGCCAGCGACTGAGCGCGCCGACGCACCTCGGTGTGACGGTTTTCGACAATGGCCTGTATCGGCGAGCCCGGCAGAGTGTCGTCAGGGGTGAAGATCCAGCGCAGCGACTCGTTCTCGTCGTAGCCGGCGTCCCGAAGCAGGGTGAGCAGGCCCGGGATCTTTGTGAGCACAGCGCCGTCCTCGATGAAAGCTGCCGGAACCGAGATCACACCGCGCTCTCCGCGCCGAACGCACACGATGGTGCCGTCCTTGAGCAGCTGACGCGCCTTCACCACATCGAGGTCGAGCGCCTCAGCGAGATCGGGAACGGTCAGCCACTCGCCGACCAGTTCGTCGACGTCGGCGGTCACGGGCGTGTCAATGCTGGCCTGAGTGCTCACGGGCTCACCCTGCCACGAACGCCCCCCGGGCTCACCCCAGGGTGCACGCCTTGATCGGGTTGCCGGCGTCAGCGAACTTCTCCGGGTCGATGGGCATGTTGGACGTCATCAGCCGCCGAGCCTGGGTGAGATCGCGCGGCCGGTCGACGACGGCCAAAGCGGTCAGCTGCGGACCGGCGTCAGATTCGCGGAACCAGCCCACGGCCCAGTCGCCTTCTTCACACCGGTCGACGCGCTGATCGGACGCTCCGCGATACCCCACGTACTGGATCGTGTGACCGAACTGGTCGGACCAGAAGTACGGCACCGGGTCGTACGGGTCGACCGATTCTGCAGCGTCACCGGCGATCACGGTGGACGCCGCCACCGCCGGAGCGTGCAGTGCCGTGTCCCAGTGCTCGACCCGCAAGCGGGTGTCGTACCTCGAGGACCACCACGCAGCACAGTCACCGACGGCCACGACCCCTGGCATGGAGGTGCGCAGGCGACCGTCGACGACGATGGCTCCATCCTCTGGTCGCAGTTCGAGCGGGCTGCCTGCCAAGAACGCCGTCGACGGGCGGGCGCCAAGACCCGCAAGAACGACGTCGGCATCGAGTCCCGCGACGTCGTCCACCCGTTCACCCAGGCGTAGGTCGATCCCGAGCTGCTCGTACCACGGCACCGTGCGCAGCCCCAGATCCTTGGGCAGCGCAGCCGACACCGGCGACTCAGCCGCCTCGTAGACGGTGACCGAGCATCCGTTCTCCGCGGCGGCGCTCGCCACTTCTGCGCCGATCCACCCAGCGCCGATGATCACCACTTCCGCGCCCATCTCGAGCGAGTCGCGCAGCCGGTGCGCGTCAGCAAGCGTGCGCAGCGTTGTCGCGCCAGGCAGTGAGATGGGTGTGGCTCCGACGGCGATGACGGCTCCGTCGTAGTCGATCGACCCACCGTCGGTCAACACGGTGCCGGCCGTAAGTCCAGTTGCCGCGGTAGCCAGACGCAGGTCGACGTCGGCCAGCGCGCTGACGTCGAAGTGCAGCGCCACCTCGCGCCAGGCGAGGACGTCTTTGGAGAGTGGCGGCCGGTCGTAGGGGGGCTCGGCCTCAGCGGCGAGCATCACGACTTCTCCGGTGAACCCTTGCGTTCGCAGAGCCCTGGCAGACTCGAATCCGGCCAGCCCCCCGCCGATGATCACTATCCTCTGCATCCCGGCAGCCTAGCCGTTGGCTGACTCGCGAATCAGTGAACCCATCGGCTGACGTGAGGCACGTCACTGAGAACCTTTGGGGCGGCACACGGCCACAGATGCGCTGGCCACCGGCGCCGCGAACGTAAGATTGAGAGTTGTGAACTCTGACGCCGCCGACCCGTTGATCGGGCGTCTCGTCGACGGGCGATATCGCGTCGACGAGCAGGTGGCGCGCGGCGGAATGGCCACCGTCTACCGGGCCACCGACACCAAGCTCGACCGCACCATTGCCCTAAAAGTGATGCACCCCTCGTTCGCTGAGGATCCTGACTTTGTGGCTCGCTTCACCCGCGAGGCGCGGGCCGCGGCTCGGTTGGCCGACCCACACATCGTCAAGGTGTTCGACCAGGGCCAAGACGGCAGCACCATCTACCTCGCGATGGAGTACGTCCCTAGCCGCACGCTGCGCGACGTCCTCAACGAGCGCAAGCGCCTTCCCGCCGACGAGGCGCTGGCCGTGATCAACCCGGTGCTGCAAGCACTGGCGGCCGCTCACGCCGAAAGCGTCGTGCATCGAGACGTCAAACCTGAGAATGTCCTCATCGGGTCGAACGGCCACGTGTACGTCACCGACTTCGGCCTGGCCCGCGCCATCAACAGCGCCTCGACGCAGCACATCACCTCCGGTCTGTTGCTCGGCACGGTCGCCTACCTCTCTCCCGAGCAGGTCAAGCCGGGCGTCTCGGACGAACGGTCCGACGTCTACTCGGCCGGCATCGTGCTCTACGAGATGCTCACCGGTACACCTCCGTTCACTGGCACCGAGGCCATCTCGGTTGCCTACCGCCACGTCAACGAAGATGTGCCCAAACCGTCCGCGTCCGACATCACCGTCAGCGATGAGCTCGACGAGGTCGTCCTCATCGCCACCAGGCGCGATCCCAACCTGCGACCCGTCGACGCCGCCGCGCTCCTGAAGCTGGTACGCGAACTACCAGCGCCCACCGCACCCGTCGATCTGCAGCAGACGATGGTCGTGCCTATCGCGATTGGCGCCGCTGGCGCAGCCGCCCTGCAACACGACACGACAGTGCACGACGTGCCCGACAGCCCGCTGGTGACCGACAACGCTTCGAGCGACGGCACCGCTCCCCCGCCAGTTGCTTCCCCCGGTCCAAGCTCAAAGTCGCTCGACCCGGCTGCCCACCGAAAGCGAAGTCGCCGACGCGGCCTGATCGCCCTTGCGCTGGTGCTGATTCTGGCGCTAGGGGCCGGTGTTTTTGCCTGGTGGCTCGGCACCGGCCGGTACACGTCCGTCCCCCGGCTCACCGGCCTCACCGCGCAAGCCGCTGCAGCCTTGCTCGAGTCAGAGGGGCTGAGCGCGGAGTTTGCCGATGAGGAGTTCAGCGAGATTGTCAAAGCTGGACAGGTGATCAGCACCGACCCAGAGCAGGGCGCCGAGGTGCGATCAGGCGGCACGGTGACCCTCGTGGTGTCGAAGGGACCGGAGCGATACGACGTGCCTAACGTGGTCGGTAAAGCGCTGGGCGCCGCCAAAGAGCAGATCAGGAATCGCAACCTGGCGGTGGGCGGCATCACCCGCGAGTACTCCGAGTCGCTCAACGAGGGTTTGGTCATCAGCGCTACGCCGAAGTCGGGTACCAGTGTTCGCCCTGACACATCCGTTGATCTGGTGGTCAGCAAGGGGCCGGCGCCCGTGGCGGTCCCCGACCTAGCCGATGACTCCGTCGACAGCGCTCAGTCACAGCTTGACAAGCTCGACCTCAAGTTCTCCCAGGGTGACCAGGAGTACAACAACAAGGTTCCAGCCGGCGCCATCATCAGCCAGAGCCCGGCCAGCGGTGCGTTGGTTCCGCGTGGCAGCACGGTGTCGGTGGTGGTCTCGCTAGGGCCTCAACTCGTCGAGGTACCTGACGTTGTCGACATGCCCCTAGAGCTGGCCATCGCAGAACTCAACAAGGCCGGCTTCAAATACAAGACCTTCGACGTGCTGGGAGTCAGCCCGCTGAACCGTGTCTTGACGCAAGACCCTGGAGGCGGCACCGAGGCCCCCAAGGGAAGCGTCATCGAACTAGGCCTGGTCTAACCCCACGTGGGGGGGTGCAGGGGGTGCAAC